>JAJTBM010000424.1 GCA_021286885.1 Rhodocyclales bacterium | reverse complement strand
TATCTGTATCGGCCCCGCTTCCATTTGCTACTTGAGGCGCTCAATCCGGGCGGTGTGCTGATCTACGAAACCTTCATGGAAGGCAATGAGCGCCACGGAAAGCCCAGTAATCCGGATTTTCTGCTGCGCTCCCATGAATTGATCGGGCGGGTGGAGGGCAATTGCACCATCATCGCCTATGAGCAGGGCGAGGTGCAGGATCCGCGTCCAGCGGTGGTGCAACGCATCTGTGCGGTGAAGGGGCATTCCACCAAGATCCGGCTGCCGGCCTGAGCCGGTGGGGGCTTAGCGCAGCAGGGGCTTAAGGCCCTTCAAGACGGTATCGAGCATGATGCCCTGGGCCTGGGGGGCCGGGTGAATGCCGTCCTGCTGAAAGAGTTCGGGTTTGTCGGCAAAGCCTTCCATCAGGAAGGGCACGAAGGCCAGTTTGCGCCGACGGGCAAGGCCTGCAAAGGCTTCTTCGTAGCGACGGGTGTAGTCGGGGCCGTAGTTGGGGGGCATGCGCATCCCCACCAGCAGCACCCGGGCGCCGGCTTTCTGGCTGGCGTCCACCATGCTTTCAAGATTCTTTTCCATCGTCTGGGGTGAGAGGCCGCGCAGCCCGTCATTGGCCCCCAATTCGAGGATCACTACATCCGGCTTGTGGGTGGCGAGGGCCGCCGGCAGACGGGTGAGCCCGCCCGCCGTGGTTTCGCCGCTCACACTGCCATTGACTACATTTTGGGTGGGCTTGGTGCTGGCGAGTTTCTGTTCCAGCAACCACACCCAGCCCTGGCCCCGGGCGAGCCCGAAGCCCGCCGAGAGGCTATCGCCCCAGACCAGCACCGTGCCCGCCTGGGCGGGCAGGGCCAGCAGGCCGGCACCCAGCACCAGCCCGGCCATTAGCGGGCGCAGGCGGGCGAGGAGGGAAGGGCGCAGGGGCAACATGGCGGAGATCAGGCCTCGATCTTGCCGGTGGTGTGGCTTTGCACCAGTTGCAGCAGCGGGAAGAAGACCTTGGTGGTGCCGGCCACGATGTTGCCGGTGGCGAGGTAATCGGATTCACCGGCCAGATCGCTCACCAGACCGCCCGCTTCGCTGATCAGCAGGCTGCCAGCGGCCATGTCCCAGGGGGAGAGGCCGAATTCCCAGAAACCGTCCAGACGGCCAGCGGCCACGTAGGCCAGGTCCAGCGCAGCGGCGCCCGGGCGACGCAGGCCGGCGCTCTTCTGGGTGAGTTCCTTGAAAATGGCCAGGTAGGTATCCACGTTGCTGAACTGGCGGTAGGGGAAGCCGGTGCCGATCAGGCCGTCTTGCAGACGCAGGCGCTTGGAGACGCGGATGCGGCGCTCGTTCAGGAAGGCGCCGCCGCCCTTGGTGGCGGTGAACATCTCGTTGCGGTTGGGATCGTAGACCACGGCCTGCTCCACCACACCCCGACGGGCCAGGGCGATGGAGATCGCGTACTGGGGGAAACCGTGAATGAAGTTGGTGGTGCCATCCAGGGGATCGATGATCCACTGGTACTCGGTGTCAGCCTCGGGGCCGGTCTCGCCGGACTCTTCTGCTAGAATGGCGTGATTTGGATAGGCCTCACGCAGGGTCTGGATGATAGCCTCTTCGGCTGCCCGGTCCACTTCGGTCACAAAGTCGTTGGGCTGCTTGACCTCGACGCGGAGTTGTTCCAGATCGCGGGATGCCCGGTTAATGACGGTGGCGGCACGGCGTGCGGCCTTGATGGCAATGTTCAGTGTGGGGTGCATGGTACAGGCAGCGTGAAGGTTGTCGGCCAAGCCTGGAACTTAACAGGCCCGCCCGCTCAAACACTATTTCGGAAAACCTCACATTCTAATATGAACCTCGAAGGCGCGCTTGGGCGCGTGCGTGTAGTCCTTTCTCACACCAGTCACCCCGGCAATATTGGCGCTGCTGCCCGGGCCATGAAAACCATGGGCTTGTCCGAGCTGGTGCTGGTGAATCCCCAGTGCGAATTTCCCGATCCTGTGGCCCTGGCCCGGGCCGCCGGTGCCGACGACATCCTCGCCGCTGCGCGGGTCGTGCCCACCCTGGCTGAAGCCCTGGAGGGCGTGGTGTTTGCTGCTGCCATGACCGCCCGCCGGCGCGAGCTCGCAGTGCCCATGCAGTGGGCCCGGGGCGCTGCGTGCGAACTGGTGCAGATGAGCGCCAAGGGCACTGTGGCTTTGGTGTTCGGGAATGAAATCTACGGCCTCTCCAACGACGAAGTCACCCTCTGCCACATGCCCGTCAAGATCCCGGTGAGCGAGACTTACTCCTCCCTTAACCTGGGTGCTGCTGTGCAGGTGATGAGCTACGAGCTGCGCATGGCCGCCCTGGATCCCGGTCTGCCCCCCGTGGGCACCGAGTTCGAGCCCGCCACCCACGATGAAATCGAAGGCTTCTACGCCCATCTGGATCGGGCCATCACTGCCAGCGGCTTCTTCAATCCGGTCAGCTCCAAGCGTCTGTGGCCCCGGCTGCGTCGCTTGTTTGGGCGCATCCGGCTCGAGAAGGACGAAATCAACATCCTGCGTGGGATGCTGAGTGCCTTCGAGAAAAAGTGAGCATGAGCATGATGCGTCTGGAGTGTCTGGCGTAAAGTAGACTAAAATACTCGGAAATTATCTCCCCCTGTCCTGGCCTGGCAAACGAATGGGTTACGTTCGCAAAACCAAGGCGGGGCGGGGTAAAACATCAATAAGCCCCAGGCTTGGCCTTGCGCCGGGCCCCAAGGGGCGACACAAGAACAGTGCATCCATCTCCGGGAGTCTCCTCTCATGTTCAGCCGTCTGCGTGAAGACGTGGCGAATGTGCTCGCCCACGATCCCGCCGCCCGTTCCCGCTGGGAAGTCCTCACCTGCTATCCGG
>JAJTBM010000017.1 GCA_021286885.1 Rhodocyclales bacterium | reverse complement strand
CTGGCGATCCAGGGTCAGGTAGCCCAGGCCCACGTCCTGCAGGTAACGCAGCCGGGCGCGGATCTCGTCCAGCAGCAGGCCGGTGGCTTCGTCCAGAGGCGCGGGCAGCTGAAGCCCGGCCACGAAGGGCACGATGTCTTCCACCGGCAGGGCCATGAGCCGGTGGATGGGCAGCGCGCCCCCTTCCGAAGGCAGGTGCCACAGCAGCGCCTCGGGCTTGAGCCGGGCGCCGTGGCAGGCGGGGCATTCGGTGTAGCTACGGTAACGGGACAGCAGCACCCGGATGTGCATCTTGTAGGCCTTAGTTTCCAGCCAGTCAAAAAAGTGGCGGATGCCGTACCAGTAGCGCGGCCAGGAGCTGTCCCAACTCTTCCATTTGGGGTCGCCCTCGAACAGCCATTCCCGGTGCTCGGGGGGCAGGTCGCGCACCGGGATATCCATGGCCACGCCGTATTTGGCGGCCATGCGGGTGAGGTCGTCCTGACACTCCTTGAAGCTGGGGCTCTGCCAGGGCTTGACCGCCCCCTCGGCCAGGCTGAGGGATTCATCCGGCACCACCAGGCCCATGTCCACCCCGATCACCCGCCCGAAGCCACGACAGGTATCGCAGGCGCCCAGGGGCGAATTGAACGAGAACAGGCTGGGGGTCGGGTCGGCGTAGGCGATATCGCAGGGGGCGCAGTGGAGCCCGGCGCTGAACTTCCAGACGGTCTCGGCCCCGCCCTCGCCCAGCGCATGCAGCGCCATCTGCCCATGACCGGCACGCAGGGCCAGCTCGATGGCCTCGGCCACCCGGGCGGGCTCGGCGTTGCTGAGCCGGAAACGATCCTGCACAACCCGCAGCAGGCTGCCTTCCCGCTGCTGGATGCGGGTGTAGCCCTGCTGGGCGAGGAGGCCGGTGATTTCTTCATCGCTGAAATTGGCCGGCACCTGCACCGGAAAACTCACCACCAGACGCGGGTCGCCGGCCGCCTGGGCCAGCTCGGCCACCCGGGCCTGGATGCTGGCGGGCGTGTCGCGGCTCACCGGGGCGCCGCACTGGCGGCAATGGAGCCGGGCGGCCCGGGCGTAGAGCAGCTTGAAGTGGTCGGCCAGCTCGGTCATGGTGCCCACCGTGGAGCGGGAGGTGCGCACCGGGTTGGTCTGGTCGATGGCAATGGCGGGCGGCACCCCTTCGATCCGATCCACCTGGGGCTTGTCCATCCGGTCGAGAAACTGGCGGGCGTAGGGCGAAAACGTCTCCACGTAGCGCCGCTGCCCCTCGGCATACAGGGTGTCGAACACCAGCGAACTCTTGCCCGAGCCGGACACGCCGGTCACCACCACCAACTCGTTGTGGGGGATGTCGAGGGAGAGGTTTTTCAGGTTGTTCTGGCGGGCTCCGCGTATGCGGATGGCCGGGGCGTGATCACCCTGGCAGGCGGGATCGGAACACATGGCGGGACACCGGGCGGGAAGGTTGAAAGGGGTGCGGGCGTATCGAAACACCCTGCAAACCACTGGAAGAATGTACAGACATTCCCCACTCCGTCAAGTTCAACCCTTGGCCCTGCGCCCGGGCCCGGCGCCAGACTCAGCTCTTGGCGAGCTTGTCGATGGCGGCCTCTTCGACCAGGGAACTGAAGGTGATGCGCCGGGTGTCGTGGGACGAAATCTGCTGGGCCAGGGCGCGGGCGGTCACGGCGAGCACCGCGTCGCTATCCCCATCGGCCACCAGCATGACCTGGCGGGAGGGGCCGATCATGGCCACGAAACCACGCATCACGGTGTTGTCGGGCAGGCCAATGGCCAGGAATTCACCCGCCTCCAGATGCTGCCATTCGGGCGGCAGGGGGAATTCGCCCGCCACGTGCTGCTTGTGCTTGAGCACCCGCAGGCCGGGGCGCTCGGCCACCGAGCCCAGGGTGGGCAGGGGCGGACGCCCCCGGGTGGTGGGCGCCGGCACCGAGCGGCCCGAGAGCAGCGCCGCATGCAGATCCAGGCAGGGGCCCAGGCTTTCCTTGATGCGCTCGGGCGGAATGCCGATCCAGCCCAAGCCTTCCTCCAGATCCCGGATCAGGCCCGGCAGCTGGGCGGTCAGCCCCTGGCGTGCCGCCGGGGTGGCGAGGGGCACGGTGCTGGCCAGCAGCCGGTTGGCGGTCTGGACCCGGGAGGCCCACAGGGGGCTGTCGGTGCCGTGCACATACGCGGTCTGGGCAAGCACATGCACCCAGAAGGTTTCGAGGAAGTCCCGGGCCGGGGCACTCGCCTCGTGGCCCACCAGCAGGTAGATGGTGCGGCTTGCCAGGTGCAGCGCGATTTCGCGGCGCTCCATCCGGCGCACGCCCTCGGCGTAGCTGTCGGCCCGGGCAAAGGCGGCGCGCTTGCGGGCATCCACCAGGGCTTCAACGCTGCTCAGGGCGACAGTGAAATCGGTGTCGCTCACCCGGCTGGCCTGGACCAGGGGCTTCACGGACAGGATCATGCCCCGGCAGATGGGCAGCTCCTGGGGGCAATCGGGGGCCAGGGTACGGCCCACATTGGCGATCAGATCCACCAGCTTGAAGGCCGGGTGGCCATCGGCGCTCAGCATGTTCTCGCTGCGCAGCGCAAGGCGCAGCAGGGGCACCCGCAGGTGATTGATCAGGGCCCGGATGGTGCCGGGCAAAGCGGTATGGGTACGGGCGTAGGCGCAGACGGTTTCCACCACTTCCACCGCCATGGCTTGCTGGGTACTGAGCAGACTGCCGAGTTCGCTCCCCGAGAGGGAGACGGGCATGCCGTCGCCCTGGAGCTGGCGCTCACCGAGCCAACTTTCGATCCGCTCAATCAGGGCTGCGGCCAGCCCCGGGTCCAGGGTCGGGCCCGTGGTGGCAGGCGCACCAAACCCGGACAAACCCTGGCTGCCAGGACTGGGGCCCGAAGCCTCCCGCCGGTGACGGACAGTCATGCCCAGGGCTTCAATGGGCGAACGGGGCGCATCATTGCGCATGGCTTCGCCATAGCCCCCGCCATAGCCGCCACCAGAACCCGCACCGGACATGCCGCCCCCCGCCCCGCCCTGGTAGTTGGGGATCTCGGGAATCTGCTCATCCCCCACCCGGCGCTGGTGCTCGGGCCGGATGGTGCCGCCCGACTGGCGGATACGGTATTTGGATTCGATCCCTTCCTGGGCCAGCTCCCGCTCCATCTCCCGATAAAAATTGGGCAGATGGCGGCACAGGGGGCTTTCGATGCGCCCCAGCAGGGACATGGCATCGGCGTGGTTGAGGTCTTCGCTTTCCTTGAGCACCCGCAGGGCGCGGCACACGCTTTCGCTCCCCACCGGAGATTCTTCGGGCAGGGGGGCGTCGGAGACGCTCAGCAGGGTTTTGAGGCGCATGTGCAGGGCGGCCAGATCCCGCTCGCAACTATCGCGCAGACGCTGATCGAGGTTGATCAGCTCAATGGAGAAATCCAGATCTTCGTCGTGAACCAGGCTGATGCGGGAAGCCGTCAGCCCATAGGCCTGCTCAAAACCGGCCTGCTCCTTGTCTCCGGCCAGTTCGTCAAAACACTCCCCGGCCGCCCGGCGCAGGGTCTGCAGCCAAGTCGGGTGCCGGATGACTTCCCGGGCAGCGTTCTCAAACGCTTGCAGGAAGGCTTCCCGGCAGCGGGCCAGCAGCTGGCTCGCCCGGTCGGCAGGAATGTCATGGGAAAGGGGCCCTTGGGACATGAGGAAGAACTGTTATAGAACGTTGCGGCATGTTAAACGCTCAAACGCCAAAAGGGACAGCCCGCATGCTTTTGCGCGTGAAGGACGTCCGCGCATGAGTATATCGGCACCATACTAAAGTAGTAAGTGGCACCCTACACACCCATGCGCAGATCGTGCAGCCGGGGGAGCTGCTATTCCTGGCTCATTCCGCGTCGGTGTCGGCACCGGCCTTCTTGCGCGTCGCCGGCTTGCGGGCTGCCGGAGCCTTGGGCTCCTTGGCTTCCTTGGGCTCCTTGGTCGCCTTGGCTTCCTTCGGCTCTTTCTTCTCGAACTCGAAGCCGATCTTGCCGTCCTTTTCCTTGACCAGGAAGGCGGAGAACTTGCGCTTGGTCCGGCTCGAAACAAAGCCCCGCAACAGCTCGGTGCGCCCCTCGTTGAGGAGCTTGAGCATCTGCGCCCGTTCGATGGGCTGCTGCAGGATGATCTTGCCCGAGCGGAAATCGCAACTGCGCCCGGCGCCTACCGACTTTTCGCAGACGTAAGACAAACCGTGCTCAAACACCGCGCCACCGCACTTGGGGCAGGTGCCCAAGGATTCCTGGTCGGAGAAATCCACCGGCTCGGCGCTTTCGTCCTCTTTGGGTTGGCCGAAGTCAAACTCGGGCTGCTGGTCGTCGTTGAGCCGAATCTCGGCATTGAACAAACGGCCCATCTTGTTGCGGAAGCCCAGCAGCGGGCCCACCCGGCCCGTGGACAGCAGGGTTTCGATCTCGGCGATCTCAAACTGGCGCCCGGCCACGATCTTCCAGGCGCTCCAGTCGCAGCCCTGGCAGGCGAACTTCTTGTAGTTCTCCTTGACCGTGCCGCCGCACTTGGGGCAAGGAGTTGCCAGGGTGGCAAAGTCGCCGGGCACGGTGTCGGATTCGTAGCGCTTGGCCCGCTCCACGATGTCCCGGGTCATGGTCTGGATGTGATCCATGAACTCGGCCCGAGACAAGGCGCCCTGCTCCATCTGGGCCAGCTTGTATTCCCACTCGCCGGTCAGCTCGGGGGAGGTCAGCTCGTTGGTACCCAAACCCCGCAGCAGGGTGATGAGCGAAAAGGCCTTGGCGGTGGGGATCAGATCCTTGCCATCGCGCAGCATGTAGGTTTCGCCGATCAGGTTTTCGATGATCTGGGCCCGGGTGGCCGGGGTGCCCAGACCACGACCAGCCATGGCGGCGCGCAGTTCTTCATCGTCCACCATCTTGCCGGCACCTTCCATGGCCGACAGCAAGGTGGCTTCGTTGAAGCGGGCGGGCGGCTTGGTCTGGAGGGCCTTTTGCAGGATGTCTTCGGTGGCAACCTGCTCGCCGGGGGCGACGGCCACCAGCTGGGGCGTGCCGCCATCATCGGCCACCGCTGCCGACTTGCCATACACGGCCAGCCAGCCCGGCTGCACCAGCACCTTGCCTTCGGTCTTGAAGGCCTCACCCTCGACCCGGGTGATGCGGGTGGTGATCCGGTATTCGGCTGCCGGGTAGAACACCGACAGGAAGCGGCGAGTCACCAGATCGTAGATCTTGGCTTCGGCTTCCGAGAGGGTCTTGGGGACGGTGCCAGTGGGGATGATCGCAAAGTGATCGGAGATCTTGGCGTTGTTGAAGATGCGCTTGTTGGGGCGCACCCACTGGTGCTTGACGATCTCGTTGGCAAAGGGCGCATACACATCCGGCAGCCCGGCCAGGATGGTGGACACCTGGCCCACGTAATCTTCGGGCAGGGCGCGGGCATCGGTCCGGGGATAGGTCAGCACCTTGTGCTTTTCGTACAGGGCCTGAGCCAGTTGCAGGGTGGTACGGGCAGAGAAACCAAAACGCCCGTTGGCCTCCCGCTGGAGCGAGGTCAGGTCGAACAGCAGGGGCGAGAGCTGGCTGGAGGGCTTGGACTCTTCTTCCACCACGCCCGGCTTGCCGGTGCATTTGCTGCGGATTGCGTCGGCCCGGGCCTTGTCCCACAGCCGGTGGGCATTGGCGTGCTCGGCACCGGGGCTGCCCTCTTCGGGCTTGCGGAAGGCTTCATCAAACCAGCGCCCGGCATAGCCGCCGGCGGCGCAGGCGAAGCTGGCTTCCAGTTCCCAGTAATCGGTGGGCCGGAAGGCGCGGATCTTTTCTTCCCGCTCCACCACAATGGCCAGGGTGGGGGTCTGAACCCGCCCCACGGTGGTCAGGTGGAAACCGCCGGTCTTGGAATTGAAGGCGGTCATGGCCCGGGTGCCGTTGATGCCGATCAGCCAGTCGCTCTCGGCGCGGCAGATGGCGGCTTCGCGCAGGCCGGCCACATCGGCGGCGGGGCGCAGCTGGGCAAAGCCCTTGCGGATCGCGTCCGGGGTCATGGACTGGAGCCACAAGCGCTGGATGGGCTTGCTGGTGCCCGCGTGCTGGACGATGAAGCTGAAGATCAGCTCACCCTCGCGCCCCGCGTCACATGCGTTGATCAGGCCGGTGACTTCCTTGCGCTTGATCAGACGGGTTAGCAATTTGAGCCGGTCTTCGGTCTTTTCGATGGGATTCAGCGCAAAGTGCGGCGGAATCACGGGCAAGTGAGCAAACGACCACTTCCCACGCTTGACCTCGAACTCGGCCGGCACGCTCAGTTCGAGCAGATGGCCGACCGCCGACGAAAGCACATAGTGCTCCGACTCGTAATAATCTTTTTCCTTGGTGAAGCCGCCGATCGCACGAGCGATGTCTGCTGCTACCGAGGGTTTTTCCGCAATGATCAGCTGCTTGCTCATTCCTGTCAGGCGGCGCCCAGGGCGCGCTGGCTCTCGGGTTGTTGGGGGCAAGGATCATACGTAAGCCCCGGGCCGCAGTGCAAGCGGCCGGAGGCTCAATGCCGGATGAATGCGGGCTCTTCGTCCTCGTCTTCCAGACCCCATTCGTTGAGCAATTCTTCAAGAATGAGACCATTCAGAGGGCGATCTTGCTGCCACAGCACCATCAACACGATGACCTTGAGATTGTCCAGCTCGATTTCGGGATCGCCCAGGGCCAGGGCCCGTTCGATCACCAGTTCGCGACATTCGGCATTCAGAATGCCAGCATTTTCCAGGAACAGCAGAAAGCCCCGGCACTCCACCCCCAGCAGCAGCATTTCTTCTTCGCAGAAGATCCGTACCGAGCCCGGATGGGCCATGCGGGCGGGCGGTGCGCCATCGGAGCTCTGGCGCAGGCCGGACAGCCATTCGAGGGCTTCGGAGATTTCGGTCTCGTCGAAACCTGCTGCCGTCAGCTTGCGAGCCAGTTGGGCGGGTTCGGGACATGCATCAGCATGCACGTAGTTCTCGAACAGGTAGACAAGGATGTCGAACATGGCGCGGGGCCTGGGGCCGGTCAATATCAGAGGCGCTGGAGACGTCCGCCGGGCAGGCGCGCAAGCCGCCCTTCGAGCTCCAGCGTCAGCAGAATGGCGTAGAGTGCCTCTGGCGTCAAGCTGGTGCGCTGCAACAGCAGATCCATTTCGGTGGCTTCCGTCCCCAGGGCATCCCACACCCGGGCCTCGTCGCCCTCCAGTGCTGGCGGGGGCAAATCCAGGGCCAAAGCCCTTTCCGGCTCGTCCAGGCGCAATTCTTCAAGGATATGGGCGGCGCTTTCCACCAGCTTCGCGCCTTCGCGGATCAGCTGGTGACATCCCTTTGCCAGGGGCGCGTGAATTGAACCTGGTATCGCGAACACCTCCCGGCTGCATTCAACCGCCAGCCGGGCGGTGATCAGGGAACCGCTCTGCACCGCCGCTTCCACCACCAGCACGCCCTTGGCCAAGCCGGCAATGATCCGGTTGCGGCGCGGAAAATGATGGGCCAGGGGGCCACTCCCGAGGGGCAGGTCGCTCACCACCGCGCCCTCTTCGGCCAACTGCCGGGCCAGGGCCTCGTTACGGGCCGGGTAGATGCGGTCGGCGCCGGTGCCGATGACGGCCAGCGAGCCTCCCGGGCCTGCCAGCCCGCCCCGATGGGCCGCCGCATCAATGCCCAGGGCGAGGCCACTCACCACTTGTAAACCGGCCTCCGAGAGGCTGCGGGCAAAATCTTCGGCATTGCGCACGCCCTGGGGCGTCGCACTCCGGGCCCCCACCACCGCCACCGAGGGCCGGCGCAGACAGGCGGGCTGGCCCTTCACGTAGAGCAAAGGGGGCGGATCGGGGATTTCCAGCAACAGCGGGGGATAGGCCGGATCGGCCAGGGTAATCAGATGCTGATCCGGCGCCTGCAGCCAGGCCAGGCCCCGCTCCACCGCCGGGCGGGTGTCGTGGCTGAGTACCTGGCGTGCCAGCGCCTGACCAAGCACCGCCGCGAGGGCGGGCTCGTCGGCGGCAAAAATCTGCTCTGGCAGCCCAAAGGCCGCCAGCAACTGGCGCTGGCCCACCGCACCCAGGCCGGGAATCGACCCCAGGCGCAGCCAGCCGGCCAGATCCGCCAAATCAGTCACGGGCTGGGGCTCAGGGGTTACGCACCACATCGGCCACGTTGACCACTTCCGAGCTTTCCATAATCAAGGCATAAGATGCCCGCTCAAACACCCGGAACACCAGCGCCAGACCTGTGCGCTGCTGGGGCTGCGCGATATTGCCGGTACTGCGGGAGCCATCATCGAACTTGGCCAAGCGCTTCTGGCTGCGGTGAATGGCGAGCACATGGCCGACTTCCATGTTGTCCCGGGCCCCCAGGCCGATGGAAACCACGCTGTAGCGCCCCGCCTGGGCCACCCCTCCATGCACCGATACCACACGCCCTTCCACCGGCTGGGCGGGGGCATGGGGGGCGTAGCTGATGAGTTCGGGCGTAGAAGAAGGCAGCAGCCGATCCCTGAGGCCGATTTCGGCCTTGGCGGTCAACACCTGGAGCGTGGCGGGCTCCTGGCGGGGCTTGCTGTTCCAGAGGGACTGCCAGAAGCTTTGGGCCTCAGGCTCAGGCCCTGCAGGGGCTGTGAGCTGGGCGGTGCCGACGAAGCTTGCCTCGTAGCCCAGGCGCTCACCGGTCACGGGCTCCACCAGCGGCTTGGCTTCGCGGAAGACGCTCCACTGGCGATGCTCCTGATTGATGGGCAGCGCGTAGATCAGATCACCAGGGCCGGAATAGACTCGGCCTTCCTGAACGCTGACGATGACGCCTGCGCCCTGCTCTTCTTCGCTATTGACGATGCGCGAATCAGACAGAAATGGTTCGATGATCCGGGCCGGGATGGTGCGGAGGGCTTCTTCGAGATTGCTCGAATGCACCTGAGGGAAACGCTTTTCGTACAGGCTGCGGTTAGGCAGCCCCTGGCCGCCCTGGCTGAGCTGACGCCCCAGCTTGAGCACGGGCACCGGGCCGCTGCGATCCAGCACCACCAACTGACCCGGGTAAATCAGGTGGGGATTGCGAATCTCGTCTTTATTGAGTTTCCAGACATCGGGCCAGCGCCAGGGGTCTTGCAGGAAGCGGGCGGAAATGCCCCACAGGGTGTCACCAGCCGTGACCGTATAGCTATCAGGGGCGTTGTCAGCCAGGCGGACGGGGTCGGCAGCAGCAGCCATCCCGGGGGCCAGCATCACAACACCGGCCAGGAGGGCGGATATAATGCGCATCATGGGCAATGCACTCGCTTTCAGCGGTTTGCAGAGCCACACCCCAACGGTGCGGCCTGGGTTGCGGAGCCTGATACCCGCATCATCAGGACGCAGGCATCGCAGAGTCGATCCGAAATTCTGCACGTAAAGTCTATACCCGGCAATCTTATGGCCCTCCTACCCATTCTTCGCTATCCCGATCCCCGCCTGCACACCCGCGCCGAGCCGGTGGGCGAGGTAACCGACGAGATCCGTCAACTGATCAAGGACATGGCCGAAACCATGTACGAAGCCCCCGGCGTCGGCCTGGCCGCGACCCAGGTGAATGTGCACAAGCGCATCGTGGTCATCGACGTTTCCGAAGACAAATCCGGCCTGCTGGCCCTGATCAACCCCGAAATCATCGCCCGAAGCGGCGAGCAGGTTTGTGAGGAAGGTTGTCTTTCGGTCCCGGGCGTGTACGACAAGGTCGAACGCGCTGAAAAAGTTCGTGTCCGAGCCCTGAACCCCAATGGCAAGACCTTCGAGTTCGACGCCGACGGGCTTCTGGCGGTGTGCGTGCAGCACGAACTGGATCACCTGGAAGGCAAGGTGTTCGTTGAATACCTGTCGCCCCTCAAGCAGAACCGCATCAAGACCAAACTGGCCAAGAAGGCCCGGATCACTGCCTGATGAAAGTCGCTTTCGCCGGAACCCCCGAATTCGCCGCCGTCGCCCTGGAAGCCATCCTCGCCGCCGGTTTTGAAGTCCCCCTGGTGCTGACCCAGCCGGATCGTCCTGCCGGGCGCGGCATGCAGCTCCAGCCCAGCCCGGTCAAACAGGTGGCCCTCGCCGCCGGCATTCCGGTGCACCAGCCCGAAAAGCTGCGCACCCCCGAACAGCAGGCGCCCCTGGCCGCCGCCGGAGCCGACGTGCTGGTGGTGGCCGCCTACGGGATCATCCTGCCCCAGGCGGTGCTCGACATCCCACGCTACGGGTGCCTCAACATCCACGCCTCGCTGCTGCCCCGCTGGCGCGGCGCGGCCCCCATCCACCGGGCCATTCAGGCGGGCGATGCGGAAACCGGGATCACCATCATGCAGATGGATGCGGGCCTCGATACCGGCCCCATGCTGCTCAAGGGCACGAGCCGGATCTACGCCGATGACACCACCGGCGTGCTGCACGACCGCCTGGCCCAGCAAGGCGGCGAACTCATCGTCGAAGCCCTGCGCGCCCTGCCCGACGGCCTCAGCGCGACGCCCCAGCCGGCCGAGGGCTGCACCTACGCGGCCAAGATCAGCAAGGATGAGGCACGCATCGACTGGCAGCTGCCGGCCATCGAGATCGAGCGCCGCATCCGCGCCTTCAACCCCTTCCCCGGGGCCGTGGCCAGCTATCAGGACACGCTCGTCAAGTGCTGGCGCGCCCGGGCCATTGACGCCAGCGGCAAGCCGGGCGAAGTGCTGATCGCCGAAGGCGCCGGCATCGTGGTGGCCTGCGGCAGCGGCGCAGTGTGCATCACCGAGCTGCAAAAGCCCGGTGCCAAGCGCATGGCCGCCGGCGACTTTGTGCGCGGCACCGCCGTGCCGGTGGGCAGCTTCTTCAGCTGAACCGCTGCCGCGCAAAAAAGCGCAACAACTGCAAGACCACAAGGGCTGGAATTTTCCAGCCCTTGCTCCATCTAACGGCTATCTGCCTTTACGCAAGCTTTACTCAACCTTTATTCACGCCCGAAAGGACGCCCCCATGTTTGGCAACTGGCTCAAGACTTCCGTCCTGATGGCCGCCATTCTCGCCCTGTTTGCGGTTGTTGGCGCCCTGTTGGGCGGCAAGACCGGCATGCTGCTCGCCCTGTTGCTGGGCGGCGGGATGAACATCTTCTCCTACTGGTTCTCCGACCAGATGGTGCTGCGCATGTACAACGCCCAGCAGGTGGATGAAACCAGCTCGCCCTATCTGTACAACATGGTGCGCGAACTGGCCGGCCGGGCCGGACTGCCCATGCCCAAGGTGTACATCATCCATGAGGATCAGCCCAACGCCTTTGCCACCGGGCGCAACCCGGAGAACGCCGCCGTGGCGGCCACCACCGGCATCCTGCAGATGCTGAGCGCCCGGGAACTGCGCGGGGTGATGGCCCATGAGCTGGCCCACGTTCAGCACCGGGACATCCTGATTTCCACCATTTCGGCCACCATGGCCGGGGCTATTTCGGCCCTGGCCAACATCGCCATGTTTTTTGGCGGGCGGGATTCCGAAGGACGCCCGGTCAATCCCCTGGCGGGCATTCTGGTGGCCCTGCTGGCCCCCCTGGCTGCCAGCCTGATCCAGATGGCCATTTCCCGGGCCCGGGAGTTTGAAGCCGACCGGGGCGGTGCCCAGATCAGCGGCGACCCGAACGCCCTGGCCGATGCGCTCCACAAGATCCACGCCTACGCCCAGGGGATTCCCATGAATACCGCTGAGGCCCACCCGGAAACCGCCCAGATGATGATCATGAACCCCCTCTCGGGGGGCGGGCTGGCGGGGCTGTTCAGCACCCACCCGGATACCGGCGAACGGATCGCCCGGCTGCGGGCCATGGCCCGGGGACGCTGAAGCCCCCCGGGCGTCTGCCGCCCAAAATCAAAAACAAAAAACCCGGCACATCCAGGCCGGGTTTTTTGTTGTCTGGCTGTTCTCTGGCGGGCGGGCGCTCAGGGCCCACCCTCGGCGGGCGTATCTACCAACGGCAAGGTAATGATGAAGGCACTCCCCATGCCCGGGGTGCTGACCACATCAATGCGCCCCCCATGCTGACGCACAATCCGATACGTGGCCGAGAGCCCCAGCCCACGCCCCTGCCCCACCGGGCGGGTGGTGAAAAATGGGTCAAACACCCGGCTGCGCACCGCTTCATCCATCCCGCAGCCGGTATCACGCACTTCGATGCGCAGTTCTCCGGGGCGTTGCTCCAGGCAAGCGGTAATGGCCCCGGGCTTACCTTCCAGGGCCAGGGCCGCATTCTCCAGGAGTGCTCGAAACGCAGAGCCCAGCAGCGTTGGGTTGACGGGCAGCAAGGGGAGGTCCGGTGCGTATTCGCGCACCACATCCACCCCCACCGGACGGGCTTCGGCAGTTTCACGGATGGCCTGATCCATGAGTTCGGGGATGCCGCTCCAGATCCCCGTGGCCGGGCTGGGATTGGCAAACTCGGACAGGGCACGCACCACCTCCCCGACCCGATCCACGCCCTTTTCTGATTCGGCAAGCAAGGTAGGCAGCTCGTCGCGGATGTAGTTCAGATCAATCCGGGCCCGCGCACTCTGCCAGGCGCTGCGGGGCATTTCACCCTGCACCAAACGGTCGGAGTCGCCGGCCAGATCCAGCAGCTGCCCCGCATAGCCCCCCAGGGCGCTCAGATTCGAGGCCACAAACCCGAGGGGGTTGTTGATTTCATGGGCAATACCTGCCGCGAGCTGGCCCACCGCCGCCATTTTGTCGGCCTCCAGCAGGCGGGCTTGGGTTTCCTGGAGACGCCCCAGGGTCTGCCGCAGTTCCTGGTTGGTTTCGTTCAATGCCAGGGTACGCGCCGCAATCCGCTGCTCCAGGCCGGCATTCAGGCGCACCAACTCCCGGTTGCGCTCCCCCAGCACGCCCAACAAGCGGCGCACCGCCTGAACCAGGGCCTGATTGGCCGGATCGGGGTTCACCCCCGCATCCAGCTCATAGGCCACTGCGGGACTCTGGCCGGACTGGATGGCCCGGATCTGGCGGGCCATGCTGCGGTCCGTGTCCAGAATATGAAAGCTCAACCAGCTGGTGACAAAACCGTAGAGCACCGATGTGACCCGAGCCGGGTCGGTGGAGCGGCGCATGTCCTCCACCTGGGTGATGAATTCCTGGTGGCTGCGCCCATGACTTTGAAGATGGCGCGGATCCAGCCCGACCTGCTGCATCAAGGCCTCTTCGGCACTGAAGTGATGCTGGGCGTAGCGAGCCAGGGCATCCAGAATGCGCTCCAGTTCAGCCGGCTTGAGCCCTTCACCCCCCATGGCCCGGCTGGCCAGCATGTTGACCAGATCCACCAGCTTGTGATGCTGGGCATCCACATCATCCAGGCCCGTTTCAAAGTAGGCCGCCCAGGCAAAGGGCGCGGGGCCGGCCGGCGTGCTCACCGGGGGTGCTCCGGGTGGGCCGCCACCGCCCGCCCCAGCTTTTCGAGGAAGGGCGGCAGGGCTTTCACCACATTGGCCAGGTGCCCCGCCAGCGCATCGGGGCCTCGCTCATCCCGCACTGCTTGGCACAGGGCGTCGGCCAATTGGTAGAGCTGAGTCGCACCGATATTGCCCGCCGAGCCCTTGAGGGTATGGCTCAATTCTTCTATGGCACGCAGATCCCCCGCCTCCAGGAAGGCCTCCAGTTTTTCACCCGTCTGGGCCTGGGTTGCCAGGAACATGGACAGCAGGCGCAGGTAGATGGGCCAGCGCCCCCGCACCCGGGCAAGGCCCTGGTTCAGGTCAAACCCGCCGATGAGACCAAACAGGGGCTCCCAATCCTGCGACGAAGGGGTGTTTTCGGGAATCCATTTGAGCAAAGTCCGGAACAGGTTTTCCGGATCAACGGGTTTGGCGATGAAGTCGTTCATCCCCGCATGCAGGCAGGCCTCCCGATCATCGTCAAACGCATTGGCGGTCATGGCCACAATGGGCACCTGCGCCCGCTCAGGCAGGGTTCTGATCCGGCGCGTGGCTTCCAGTCCATCCATCACAGGCATCTGCATGTCCATCAGAATCAGGTCGTAGTTCTGGGAGGCGGCCTTGTCCACCGCCACCTGCCCGTTTTCGGCACGGTCGATGCGCAACTTGAGCTCGCTCATCATCTCGACCGCCACTTCCTGATTCAGCAGATTGTCCTCCACCAGCAGCACCCGGCAGCCCAACAGGCGCCGCCCTTCCTTGAGCAGCATTTCCAGGGGCAACTCCAGGGGCGGGGCTTCGGGCAAGGCCTCTTCCCGCCGCTTGAGCCGGGCAGTAAACCAGAAGATGCTGCCCCGTCCAGGCTGGCTTTCAGCCCCAGCCTCCCCACCCATCAAGCGTGCCAGATGGCGGGTCAGGGCCAAACCCAGACCAGTACCACCGTATTTGCGGGTTGTGGAGGTGTCTGCCTGCTCAAAGGACTGGAACAGGCGCGGCAACTGCTCCGGCATGATGCCGATGCCCGTATCTTCCACTTCAAAGCGCACCAGAACATCTTCGGCCCCCTGCTCCATCACCCGCGCCCGCAGATGAATATGCCCAGAATCGGTAAACTTGACCGCATTGCTGAGGTAATTGAGCAGCGCCTGGCGCAGACGCGTCACATCCCCCCCCAAAACAGCGGGAAGATCGCCGGTGTCGGACTTGAAATCCAGCCCCTTGGCACTCAAACGGTCCTGAATCAGGGAATGGGCCTGGTTGAAGAGAGCCCCCGGGGCAAAGTCAATGGCCTCCAGAGTCAGCTTGCCCGCTTCGATCTTGGACAAATCCAGGATGTCGTTGATCAGGGACAGCAAATGGCTGCCCGCGCTGCGTATGCGCCCTACCCGCTCCTGCTGCTGGGGCGTGAGGGGTGTACGCTCCAGCATGCGCGCAAGCCCCAGAATGGCATTCATGGGGGTGCGGATTTCGTGGCTCATATTGGCCAGGAAGGCGCTCTTGGCCTGGCTGGCCGACTCGGCCCGCTGGCGTGCCTCAGCCAACTGGGTCGTGCGCTCGCTCACCAGGTCTTCAAGGTGATGGTGATAGACCTCCAGCTGGGCATCCAGTTTGCGCAGTTCGGTGATGTCAAAAAAACTGGCCAGGAAGCTATTGTCCAGCAGGGTGCCGGACACCAGCAGGGTACGCACCTCCCCATCCTTGCAGGTGATGCGGTATTCGGTAGCTTCAATGTCGGAGCCGGTGCGGGCCGCCCGCGCCACGGCGGCCTTCCAGGTTTCCTTGACCCAGGCCCGATAAGCCGGATCGGGGTAAGCCAGATTCCACCACACTTCCAGATTCGGCACATCCAGCAGGTCATAGCCAAAGGTCTGGACAAAACGGTGATTCACATCCGCAATGCCCCCATCGCCATTCACGAACACCAGAGGCATGGGCGCAGACTGGAAAAGCTTGCGGAAGCGTGCTTCGCTTTCCCGCAGGGCACTCTCTTCCCGGTGACGGCTGATCGCAATCGCCGCCGCATCGGTGGCCAAGGCCACCTGTTGGGCATGAATTTCTGACGGACGAGAACGCTCAGCCGGATAGAGGGCAAACGTGCCCAACACACCGCCGGAGCGACTCAGGATGGGATAAGACCAGCAGGCCTTGAGCCCATACGCCTCAGCCAGCGGACGGCACACATCCCAATGGGGATCGGTTGGAATATCCTCGGCAATGACCACCTGCGCCAGGCTGGCCGCCGTGCCACACGAGCCCGCCATGGGGCCGATCGCAAAACCATCCAGCGCCTCCGAATAGGCGGCAGGCAAACTGGGCGCAGCCCCAGGGCGCAAGCAGCCATGGGCCTCGTCAAGCAACAAAATGGACACCCGCACCCCCGGAATCTGGGCCTCCACCGCCTCGGCCAGCGTGCTCAGGGTGTCGTTCAGGCGCGCACCGGAGACCACCATTTCAAGCACCTGGCGCTGGGTTGCGAGGGCCAGTTCGCTCCGTTTCTGAATCGTCACATCGGTCCAGACGCCCACCACCTCGATGCCGGCTTCGGGGCTGCGCTGGCCGATCCGCATTTCATCGCGAATCCAGCGGTACTCCCCATTCCGATGGGCAAACCGGTACTCATGGGCCACCTGCCCGCTGTGGAGCAGATCCCGCATGCGATGCTGGGCCAACTCCCGATCCGCCGGATGGATATGCTGGCTCCACCAACCGGGGGCCAGGGCTTCGCTGCGCGTGTAACCCAAGATGCGCTCTATATTTTCCCCCACCGCCACCGAACGAATCCCCGAGGGCTCCATCAACAGCGCATACAAAATGGTCGGGCTGGCCTCCACCAAATGGCGGAGCTGGCGCTCAGCCTCCTGCTGGCTGTGCTGAGCCTCGTCACGCTCCTGGCGGTCACGCAGCACCCCAAGCCCAAAGGCCAGATCCGAGGCCAGCTCGCCCAAGAGCCGGATTTCCTCCTCACCAAAGGCGTCATCATCGCGGGAGTAAACGTTGAGCACCCCCAGGCAAGCGCCCGTGCGACCCAGCATGGGCAGCGCGCAAGATGAGGCATAGCCCCGCTCCAGGGCGGCCGCCCGCCACGGGGCGTAGGTCGGATCAGTCAGGATGTGATGACAAATGACGGGGCGGGCTTCTCGGATCGCGGTTCCGGTGGGGCCACGCCCTTCCGGCACATCAGCCCAACTGAGCTTCAGCGCATCCAGATACCCCAGCTCCAGCCCGCAACCTGCCACCGGCAGCACCCGCCGCGCCCCTTCCGGCTCGGCATAGCCCACCCACACCATGCGGTAATCCCCCAACTCCACCAACACCCGGCAAACATCGTTCAGCAGGGCCTTTTCATCGGTGGCATGGGCCAGGATCTGATTGCATTCGCTCAGGGTGCGCAGGGCTCGATTAGCTCGCTGAAGCCCGTGCTCCGCCCGCTTGCGCTCGGTGATGTCGCTCCAGATCGCCGCCAGATAGCCCCGCCCTTCCCACTGGATGCCCCGGGCACTCACCCGTACATCCCGCAGGCTGCCATTCTTGTGGCGATTACGGGTTTCAATGACTGCGCCTTCGGGAGTATTCATGCGCTCAAAGTGGGCGCGTAGCTCAGCCTCTGACAGGGCCGCATCAATATCTGCCACCGTAAGCTGGGCAAACTCGTCCCGGGTATAGCCCAGATTCTGATGGGCGGCCTGATTGAACTCCACCAGACGGCCCGTTTCCAGATCCACCAAGGCTATCGAGTCGGCTGCCTGGCTCACGATGCTGGAGAAGATTTCCTCCCGCTCCCGCAGGGCCTCCCGAGTCCGGCGTGCATCGGTGATATCCCGCCCCACGCCCAAGACCCCGATCAAGCGGCCATCCAGCCCATACATGGGGGTTTTGATGGTTTCCAGCAGCTCTTTGTGGCCATCGTCGGCAAAAACAACTTCTTCTTCATTGCGTACCGAATGCCCGGCAGCCACAGCAGCCAAATCATGGGCACGGAAAAACTCGGCTTTCTCTGCCGGAACGAAGTCAAAGTCGGAGCGCCCGACGATGCGTGCCTCCGGCGCGTTAAACATGCGCTCAAACCGGGGGTTGCAGGCCAAATACATCCCGCTGGGGTCTTTGAGCCAGACCAAATCCGGCAGCGTGCGGATCAGGGCCTTGAGAAAGTTGCGCTCCTCTTCCAGGCTGGAGGCGTCGCGCTTGCGCCGGCTGATGTCGATGGTGGTACCCAGCAGACTGCCGGCTCCATCCACCCAGCGCCCCCGGCTGTGCACCCACAGCCACTCACCCTTCGCCTGGCGCAGGCGGTACTCGCAGAACACCTCCCCCTGATGCAGGCTTTCCTGCACCAGGGCAGCAATCCCTGCCCGGTCTTCCGGGTGGATGCGCTCCAGCCACTCTGCAAGATTGCGCGGCCCCGCCCCCTCCTCACCGGTGAGGCGCAGCATGGCCGGATCCCAGTGCAAGACATCCTGCGCGGGCTGGTACTCCCACACCCCCAGGCGCCCGACTTCCAAAGCCATGGCCAACCGGGCCTCCAGGCCCACCGTCTGCTCCCGCAGCTGCACTTCTTCGGTCAGGGCATCCTGCAGAAACTCCAGGCCCAGCAGATCCAGAATGCGATCCTGACCAAACACCCCTTTGAGCCGACCATCTGCCCCCAACACCGGAATGTGGCGCAGCCGATGGGTCTGCATCAGGCGGGCCGCATCCATCAACCCCTGGCCCTCCTGCAAACACACCAGGGGCTGACTCATGACCTCATGCAAGCGCAGCCCGGCCAAATCCCGCACCTCCACCAGCAAGGGGGGCAAATCCCGTTCGGTGAAGATTCCCACCGG
>JAJTBM010000423.1 GCA_021286885.1 Rhodocyclales bacterium | reverse complement strand
CACCGCAGTGAACAGGAACAGCCCGTAGGCAGAGATGATCAGGAGCACCGCCAGATAGAACACATCCTGGGGCCAGAGCACCATGCCGAACAGGTAGAACTTGCGCTCCACCAGATGGAACAGGATGGCCTGACGGTCGTTCCATTGAATCCAGGGCAGACCATAGAAGAGGAGCTGGGAGCCCCAGACGAATATCCAGCGCCAAGTCGCCCACCACCCGGTCACCGAGCGGATGTAGATCTTCTTGTGCTTTTCATAAAGGGAAACTGTCTTCCCTTCGTCCGGCCCGGGGGCCGGGGTGCTGTTCTCGAGGTTATCGTTCATTATTTATGTACCGTATCAGAATTGTACGAGGCGCCATTGTCGCGGCAGCCCCCCCATACAATTTTGATACAGATCAGTAGTCACTTATGTAATAGGCAAAGTAAAACGGGGCGGTTGCCCGCCCCGTTCCAGCTCACCAGAATTACTTGGTGTTGCTCAGGCTATACACATAGGCGGCCAGCAGATGCACCTTGGCCTCACCCAGGAAGTCCTTCCACGCCGGCATCTTGTTCTGACGACCGTTGTTGATGGTTTCCATGATGGTGGCTTCGGAGCTGCCATACAGCCAGGTGCCATCGGTCAGGTTGGGAGCGCCCACGGCATGCATGCCCTTGGCGTCCATACCGTGACAGCCGGCACAGCCTGCGGTCATGAAGGCTTCCTGACCCTTGGCGGCGCGCACGGCGTCATTGGTCAGACCGGACAGGGAACGGACGTAGTTGGCCAGATCCTTGACCGTGTCGGCACCCAGATGGGCGTGGGGAGGCATGACGCCCATGCGGCCGTTGGAAACGGTTTCCACGATCTGGGCAGGCTCACCGCCATACAGCCAGTCGCTGTCGGCCAGGTTGGGGAAGCCCTTGGAGCCGCGGGCATCAGCACCGTGACACTGCATGCAGTAGGTCAGGTACAGACGCTTGCCCATTTCCATGGCCTGCTTGTCGGCAGCCACCGCCTGAATGTCCATCTGCTGGAACTTCTGGAAGATGGGATCGTACTGCTGGGCAGCCTTCTGCTGCTCACCCTTCCACTGGCCCACGGAAGACCAGCCCAGCATGCCCTTGAAGGAGCCCAGACCGGGGTAGAGGGCCAGGTAGCCCAGGGCAAAGAACACGGTGATGTAGAACATCCAGCTCCACCACTTGGGCAGAGGGTTGTTGTACTCCTCCAGGGTTTCATCCCAGGCATGACCGGTGGTCTTGCCCACGGTGAAGTTGGCGGAACCCTGGCTCCAGAGGAACACGGCGCAGCCGATAACGCTGACCAGCACGATGCCGATCACGTAGAAGTTCCAAAATTCGCTGACGAAATCGCTCATATCTTTATCCTTTGATCAACGGGGCCGGGAGGATTGCCCCGGCACCGAATCATCATCTTCCGCAAACGGCAGGTTGGCGGCCTCATCGAAGCCTTTCTTGCTGCCCCTGCTGTATGCCCATCCCGCGATCCCGAGGAAGCAGAGCAACCCCAGGACCGTGATCAGGGAGCGGAAATCGTTGATATCCATGGCCTTACTTGAAGTTGGACAAGGCGGTACCAAGGCCTTGCAGGTAGGCGACCAGAACATCTTCCTCGGTCTTGCCTTCCAGGGCCTGCTTGGCACCAGCGATCTCTTCGTCCGTGTAAGGCACACCGACCATCCTCAGCGCCCGCATCTTGGCTTCGATATCCTTACCGACCGTTTGAGCTGCGGCAGTCTTCTCCAGCCAGGGGAAGGCAGGCATGTTGGACTCGGGCACTACGTCGCGAGGATTGCGCAGGTGGATACGCTGCCATTCATCAGAGTAGCGGCCGCCGACGCGATGCAGGTCAGGACCGGTACGCTTGGAACCCCACTGGAACGGGTGGTCATAGACATATTCACCCGCCACGGAGTAGTGGCCATAGCGTTCGGTCTCGGCACGGAAGGGACGAATCATCTGGGAGTGGCAGTTGTAGCAGCCCTCACGCAGATACACGTCACGACCAGCCAGACGCACGGGGTCATAGGGCTTCACCCCTTCAACGGCCTGGGTCGTGGACTTCTGGAAGAAGAGCGGCACGATTTCCAGCAAACCGCCCACGCTCACCACCAACAGAGTCAGAACGATGAGCAAGCCTACGTTCTTCTCGATCTTTTCTTGATTGAACATTATCGCTGTCCTCCTGGATTAGGCGTGATGAGCAGCAGGAGCCAGAACCGGAGCATCATTCACGGTCTTGCCGCCGGCAATGGTCTTGAACATGTTGTAGGCCATGATGACCATGCCGAACAGGAACAAGGCACCACCGATGAAACGGATGGTCCAGAAGGGATAGGAGCCCTTGACGGATTCCACGAAGCTGTAGGTCAGGGTGCCATCAGCATTGACCGCACGCCACATCAGACCCTGCATCACACCGGAAATCCAGGTGGAGGCGATGTACAGCACCACACCGATGGTAGCGATCCAGAAGTGGACCGTCATCAGGCGCACGCTATACATCTCGGGCTTGCCGAACAGGCGGGGCAGCAGATAGTAGATGGAGCCGATGGACACCATGGCCACCCAGCCCAGAGCACCGGAGTGCACGTGACCCACGGTCCAGTCGGTGTAGTGGGACAGGGCGTTCACCGTCTTCACGGACATCATGGGACCTTCGAAGGTGGACATACCGTAGAAGGACAGGGAGGTGATCAGGAACTTCAGGATGGGATCGTCACGCAGCTTGTGCCAGGCGCCGGACAGGGTCATGATCCCGTTGATCATGCCACCCCAGGAGGGAGCCAGCAGGATCAGGGAGAAGATCATGCCGACAGACTGGGTCCAGTCCGGCAGGGCGGTGTAGTGCAGGTGGTGCGGACCG
>JAJTBM010000422.1 GCA_021286885.1 Rhodocyclales bacterium | reverse complement strand
GAAGCTTGCCAAGCCGGGCCGGTACGAGGTGCGCGCCCAGTTTTACGGCCACCGCCAGCAGATCATCTCCCCCTACACCAGCCTGATGCTGCGCCTCAGTACTGGCTTTGGCACCCCGGCCCAGAAGGATGAGCGGGTGATCCTGCGCTTGTCGGGCCAGGGCGAGGCGGTGCTGGTGGGCCGCTTTGATGTGCGTCCGCCCAAGTCGGAGTGAGCCTATCCCATGGTCCTGAACATGCACACGTTTTTGTCCAAAATTTTGTCCAAAATGACCTTTAAAACACTGAGTCGCCGGATGCTCGCTTGCCTGCTGGTCAGCGCGCCCTTGCTGGCATCTGCCCAGGTGCTGGGCCATGTAGAACATGATGCTCAAGGACGCATCAAGTTTTGCCGTTACCCGGATGGAGGCCAGGCAGCGTTCAGCTACGACCCGGTGACTGAAAAATTGTCCATGGTGCAGGAAAACACCCGTGTTCGGTTGTACCGTTACAACACTCGGGGCGATCTGGTGCGGGCCTGGAGCACAACGGGGGAGCAGATCGATCTGAGCTATGACGCGGCCGGGCACATCGTGCGGATGGATGCCGCCTTAGGCGATGCACCTGTGCAAGTGCTTGATTTTCGGTACGGTCGGGCCGCTGCACGAGATAAGCCGGTGGAAGTCCGGTTGCGGGGGTTGGGGCGGCTGAAGGTCAGCTACAACGCGGCCCTTGAGGTCGAAAAAGTGGTTTCCGAGCCCGCCGACCCCCAGATTGCCCTCCATCTAGCCCAGGTTTTCCAGCATTTGCTGGGTTTGGTGCGGGATGCGGGGGTGGAGATGGGCTTGTAGGCGGGTCTTGCCTCAAGCTCCGCGCTGGTCTGGGATATAATGTGACGTTTACTGTTTTAACTGTCGGACTCATACCGTGCACAAGAAAATCCTGATCCTTGATTTCGGCTCCCAGGTCACCCAGCTCATCGCCCGTCGCGTGCGCGAACAGCAGGTGTACTGCGAAATCCATCCCTATGATGTCTCCGACGACTTCATCCGCAGCTTCGCGCCCCAGGGCATCATCCTGTCTGGCGGCCCGAACTCGGTGTATGAAGCGGCCGAAGTCAAGGCGCCGATGGCCGTGTTCGAGATCGGGGTGCCGGTGTTTGGCATCTGCTACGGGATGCAGACCATGGCGGCCCAGCTGGGCGGTAAGGTGGAAAGCGCCGGCAAGCGCGAGTTCGGTTACGCCGAAATCCGCGCCCGGGGCCACTCCGAGCTGTTCAAGGGCATTCAGGATCGCTCCAACGACGAAGGCCACGGCCTGCTGGATGTCTGGATGAGCCACGGCGACAAGGTCACCGCCCTGCCCGAAGGCTTCAAGGTCATCGCCTCCAACGATTCCACCCCCATCGCCGCCATGGCGGATGAGGCCCGCAAGTTCTACGCGGTCCAGTTCCACCCGGAAGTCACCCACACCCTCAAGGGCAAGGAAATGCTGGCCCGCTTCGTGCACGAAATCTGCGGTTGCGGCCACGACTGGAACATGCCCGACTACGTGGACGAGGTCATCGCCAAGGTGCGCGCCCAGGTGGGCGACGAAGAGGTGATCCTCGGCCTGTCCGGCGGTGTGGATTCTTCCGTGGTTGCGGCGCTGCTGCACCGGGCCATTGGCGACAAGCTCACCTGCGTGTTCGTCGACAACGGCCTCCTGCGCCTCAATGAAGGCGAAATGGTGATGCAGATGTTCGCCCGCAACCTGGGCGTCAAGGTGATCCACGTGGATGCCACCGAGCAGTTCATGGGCCACCTGAAGGGCGTGACCGACCCCGAAGCCAAGCGCAAGATCATTGGCCGCGAGTTTGTCGAGGTCTTCCAGGCCGAAGCCAAGAAGCTGCCCAACGCCAAGTGGCTGGCCCAGGGCACCATCTACCCGGACGTGATCGAATCCGCCGGCGCCAAGACCGGCAAGGCCCACGCCATCAAGAGCCACCACAACGTGGGCGGCCTGCCCGAAACCCTGAACCTCAAGCTGCTCGAACCCCTGCGCGAACTGTTCAAGGACGAAGTGCGCGAGCTGGGCATCGCCCTGGGTTTGCCCCACGAGATGGTGTATCGCCATCCCTTCCCCGGCCCCGGCCTGGGCGTGCGCATCCTGGGCGAGGTGAAGAAGGAATACGCCGACCTGCTGCGCCGGGCCGACGCCATCTTCATCGACGAGCTGCGCGCCGCAGGTTGGTACGAAAAGACCAGCCAGGCCTTTGCAGTGTTCCTGCCGGTCAAGAGCGTGGGCGTGATGGGCGATGGCCGTACCTACGAATACGTGGTGGCCCTGCGCGCCGTCGAAACCCAGGATTTCATGACCGCTCGCTGGGCAGAACTGCCCTACAGCCTGCTGGGCAAGGTTTCCAATCGCATCATCAATGAAGTACGTGGGCTTAACCGGGTGGTGTATGACATCTCCGGCAAGCCGCCTGCAACGATTGAATGGGAATAAGTGCCGATCCCCTGTGTTGCAAATATGCGTAAATCTGATTTTTTTGTAAAATAAAGCTCCTATAGAGCAAAAGTAACTTACTTGACAGTCTGCCCAGGGGCGTGAGGAACATTCCCTCGCGTTCCCTTGGTGGTAGAACTGTGGATAACTGCAGTGTTTGGGAGAAATGAGTTCGGTAACTGTGGCAGCAGGCCGAGCTCAATTGCAAGTATAAAGAGCAGAGGTGGCGTACGACCGCCACGATCTTCTTGAATAGCCTGAGTTATCTTCATTGAACAAAACAAATAAAAAAATTGCGGTCGTTGGTTATGCGTTTAGATTTCCTGGAGACATGGGTGAGGCTGCTGGGCTGTGGGAAGCCCTGTGTGAGGGCCGAGATCTCGTCACCCAGGTAGACCCTGAGCGCTGGGCTACCGCAGAAC
>JAJTBM010000421.1 GCA_021286885.1 Rhodocyclales bacterium | reverse complement strand
GATGCCGGCCTACAACGCCCGCCCCTATATTGAGCAGGCGATCCGCAGCATCCTGGATCAGGACTACCCCTGCATCGAGGTGTTGGTGGTGGATGACGGCTCCCGGGACGGCACCCCCGAAGCCGTCGAGGCCATTTTTGGCGATCAGGTGCGGGTGCTGCGCCAGAAAAACGGTGGCCCGGCGGCGGCCCGCAATCTGGGCATCCGTAACGCCCGGGGCAGCCTGCTGGCTTTTCTGGATGCCGATGACCTGTGGCTGCCGGGCAAGCTTGCCGCCCAGGTGCGCCACCTCCAGGCCCACCCGGATGTGGGCCTTGTGTATGGCAAGTTTGTACGCTGGGAAGGCGCCGCCGATGGCAGTTTCGCACCGCCCCCGCCCCCCGTGGGCGATGCCCCCGGGCTGGTGGGCGAGCACTCGGGCTGGATCTACCGGGAGCTGCTGTTCGACAACATCGTGCACATCATTACCGCCCTGGTGCGCAAACCCGTGCTCGAAAGCGTGGGCGGGCTGGATGAGCGCCTGCGTACCGGCGAAGACTACGACCTGTGGCTGCGCGTATCGCGCCAGACCCGGGCCGACAAGCTCAACCAGACCCTGGCCTATTACCGGGTGCATGCCCAGAGCACGACCCAGGTGCCGCGCCCGGTGAATAACGAATATCAGGTGCTGCGCCGCACCCTCGAACAACACGGTCTGGCCGGCCCCGATGGCGCGGCCGCCAGTGCCGTTGCGGTGCGCCAGCGCCTCTTTCAGCTGTGCTTCAGCCACGGTTATTTCCACTACTGGCACGGCGACCCGGCCGTGGCCCGGGCGGCTTTCCGGGAGGCCATGGGCCACCAGGGGCTCAAGCCCAAAGCCTGGGTCTATTGGCTGCTCGCCTGGGGACGCAGCCTGAAGAAAGGAAAAGCCCATGCTTGAGATGCGTCATCAAACACGCCTGCAGATGCCCCGAGTGTCGCTGCGCCGTACGCTGGCCTTCCTGGCCCTGAGCCTGGGCGCCCTGGCCGGCCCGGCCCTGGCGGGGGAGTACGATTGTGGCCCCCTCACCAACCACTTTGGGCCCTTCGATTACCGCACCACCCCCACCGAGCGCCGCCTGCTGGTGGAAAACGCCCACTTCACGCCCCAGGTTGAACAGCTGCGCAAGGGCCAGAGTACCGACGTGATCGGGCTGGACATCAACTACACCCTGAGCGTGTTCCCCAACCATCCCCGGGCGCTGCTCTCGGTGATGAATCTGGGCCTGCGCGAAAAGGTCGCCAAACCCAAGGGCTCAGGCTATACGGTGGATTGCTGGTTCGACCGGGCCGTCCGCTTCCGCCCCGACGATGCCACCGTGCGCATGCTCTACGGCATCCACCTGATGCGCTCCAATCGGATCAAGGAAGGGCTGGAACAGTTGCAACTGGCCGAGGCCGGCGGCGGTGACGATGCCAATCTGTTCTACAATATGGGGCTCGCCTATTTCAGCGTAAACGACTACGCCCGAGCCCTCAAATACGCCCACAAGGCCTACGCCCTGGGCTTCCAGCTGCCGGGCCTGCGTACCAAGCTGCAGGGCGTGGGCAAGTGGTCGGATGCTCCGCCGCCGGCGCCCGCTGCCCCGGATGTGCCTGCTGCTGATGCGGCCGCTGCACCGGCTGCCGCACCCACCCCCGCCAACCCGTCTGCCGAAGCCGTGCCTGCGGCCCCCGCCCCCAAGCCCTGAGGGCTGCCTCTTTTCATGTCCCACACCCTGCGTTTTGCCCGTTTCGATCCCACGCCCTGCAATTTTCCAGCGCCCAAAGTGCCCCTGCTGGCCCGCCAGGGCGCCTGGGGCGAGGGTGGGCCCGATTCGGTGTTTCTGGATGGGCGCAGTGCCTTTTTCAGCCGGGGGCGCTACGCTCTGAAAGCTGCCTTGCAGGCCCTGGGCTACGGGCCGGGCGACGTCGTGCTGGTGCCGTCCTACCACTGCCGCACCATGCTGGATCCGGCCCTGGAACTGGGCGGGCTGGTCGAACTCTTCCCCCTGACGCCTTTCCTCACACCGCGCCTGGATCTGCTCGAAAACCGCGTGCTGCGCGCCAGCCGCCCGGTGAAGGCTTTGCTGCTGCCCCATTATTTCGGCTTTCCCCAGCAACTGGCCCCCGTGCAGGCGCTGTGCCAGCGCCACGGGATTGCGCTGATCGAAGATTGCTCCCACGCCTTTTTTGGCCAAACCGAGCTGGGGCCCGTGGGCAGCGTGGGGGATTACGCCATTGCCAGCCCCTACAAGTTCTTCCCGAGTGCCGATGGAGGGCTGGTGCGCGCCAACGCTGCCCAGCCCCTGCCTTCGGGCCCCGGGCGTCGGGCCTGGAAGCAGGAAGCTGCGGCCGCCCTGGCCCTCGCACGTCTGCGCCTGGGTGGGGTAGGGGAGGCACCGCTCCCGCCCCTGGCCGATGCGCCCGCCGCCCAGCCTCTCCCGCCGCCTGCGCTGGAGCCCGAGACCGAAACCCCCGCGCTATCGTGCCATTACCAGCCCGAACAGGCCGATCTGGCCGGCCTGGCCGCATCCCGTTGGGTAATGATGCACGCCGACCGGGCCCACCTGGCCGAGCGCCGTCGGGCCCATTACCGGGACTGGCTCGCCCGGGTGGCCCCCTTGCCCCGCTGCCGGCCCTTATTTACCGGGCTCCCCGAGGGCGTGGTGCCCTATATGTTTCCGCTCCTGCTGGAAGACTGCGAAACCGACTTCTACCGCTTGAAGCAGCAGGGCATGCCCCTGTGGCGCTGGGACGAACAGGCCCTGTCGAACTGCGAGGTGGCCAGCACCTACCGCAAGCATCTGGTGCACCTGCCCTGCCACCAGGGTCTGAGCCCGGCCCAGATGGACTGGATGGGGCAATTGCTGGCGCGGGTATTGGGTGCTTGAGTG
>JAJTBM010000016.1 GCA_021286885.1 Rhodocyclales bacterium | reverse complement strand
ATCGCCGCCTGGGAGCGCAAGCACCCCTGAACAAACCCCGCCGGCTCCAGGGCAGCCTGGGCCGGCGCTTCCCTTGAAGGACTCCCGGATGAGCGATCAACACCTCGCGCGCAAGCGCTTCGGCCAGAACTTCCTGTCCGACCCCAACATCATCCGCAAGATCATCGACGCCATTCGCCCCGAGCCGGGCGAGCGGCTGGTGGAAATCGGCCCCGGCCTGGGTGCCATGACCGAGCCCCTGATGGCCCGCCTGGATCACCTGCATGTGGTCGAGATCGACCGGGATCTGATCGCCCGCCTCAAGGAAAAGCACAGCCCTGAAGTGCTCACCATCCACGAAGGCGACGCCCTCAAGTTCGACTTTGGCAGCCTGGTGGCCGATGGCGCATCCCTGCGCGTGGCCGGCAACCTGCCTTACAACATCTCCACCCCCATCCTGTTTCACCTGGCCAGCTTTGCCGAGCGGGTGAAGGACATGACCTTCATGCTGCAAAAGGAAGTGGTGATGCGCATGGTGGCCGAGCCGGGCACCGAAGAGTACGGGCGCCTCTCGGTGATGCTCCAGTACCGCTTCAATATGGGTCGGTTGTTTGACGTGCCCCCGGGCGCCTTCCGCCCGGCGCCCAAGGTGATGTCCAGCATCGTGCGCATGGTGCCGCGCCCGGTGGCCGAATGCACCGCCACCGATGAAGACTTGCTGGGCCGCATCGTGACCGCCGCCTTCGGCCAGCGCCGCAAAACCCTGCGCAACACCCTGCGCGACTACATGGACGAGACGGACTTTGCCGCCCTCGGCATCGACCCGGGCCTGCGCGGCGAGAAGCTGGATGTGGCCACTTTTGTGCGCATCGCCAACTACGTGGCCGCCCGGGGGGAATGAATTACGTGCGCTGGCCGGTGTCTGAATTTGATCTGCTGCAATGCACGCAGCCGGGCATGGGAGGACACTGGCGCCAGTTCATTCCGTACGGAGGCGATCATGGCAAGCAGGTTGTTGCACCGGTTCTGTGTCAGGCTCAAGGCCAGCGCGGCCTTGCCCGAGGTGAAGCGCCGGATCTTCATCACCCAAGAGTACCTGAGCGATGAAGAGGCCTGCCGGCGTTACGAAGTGCTGGAGCGCCTCGAACACCTGGCCTTGTCCGCCGAAGACGATGAAGAGGTCTGTCTGGCGCCCGCGCTGCTCCATTAAGCCTGAGCGCCCGGCCCATACCAAAAACCGCGCCGCCCGGTCAGGGCCTGCGCGGTTTTTTTTACGCTGCCTGAGCCTCGTCTTGCGTGGCTCAGTCTTTCTTGAGCGGGCAGGTGTTGAGCCCGATGAGCGGGTACAGGGGGCAGAAGCCCAGGGCGCCCGTCGCCAGGGGTACCACGCCAATCCAGGCCCAGGCCGGGCCACCGAGGGCCGCCCAGGAGAGCAGGCCCACGCCGGCCCCGATGCGCAGAATCTTGTCGATGCCACCCACATTGCTTTTCATGATCTTCTCCGCTGCGTTGTTGGATGGCTGCATTCTCGGCCCCGGGGAGGGCCCCGGTCTGTGACTGTGGTTACATAGCCCGGGGGTTGGGCCTCAGGGGGTGGCCAGCCGGCGCAGCCCGGCGGGATCAAGAATCTCGATCTGCTCCCGACCCAGGGCCACCAGCCCCTGTTCGGCAAAGCCCTTGAGCAGTCGGCTCACGATTTCGCGCACGCTGCCCAGCTCGTCGGCCAGCTGCTGGTGGGTGGTGTGCAGGTGCTGGCCATGGCCCAGCAGCAGGGCCGCAAGGCGCTGGTCGAGCTTGTGGAAGGCGACTTCTTCCACCAGCTGCATCAGCTCCGCCAGGCGCTCCGAGAACAGTTCGAACACAAAGGCCCGGAACGGCGCCTCTGCCAGCAGGGCCTGAAAGTCGGCCTCGGGCAGGAGCAGCAGGGTGCAGGGGCTGGCGGTGATCCCCCGGGCGTTGTAGGGCGCCTGGCCCAGCAGACAGCCCGAAGAGATGATGCAGGTTTCCCCGGGCAGCACCCGGTAGAGGGGCAGCTGCCGCCCATTGGGCGCCGTCTTGATGACCCGGATGCTGCCTTCCAGCACAAACGGAAAGCCCTGGCAGCGCTCCGCCTCGTTGAACACCGGCGTCTGGGCCGGGAGCTGGATCAGGCGCCCGTGGGCCAGCAGACGGGCGCGGGCCGCGTCCCCCAAGGCCGCATATACCGGGTAGAGGGCCGCCAGCCGGGCCGGATCTGCCCCGAGCCCGCTCATGCCAGCTCCAGCACCACCGGGGTGTGGTCGGACGGACGCTCCAGTTTGCGCGGTGCCTTGTCGATGGTGCAGGCCTGGCTACGGGCCACCAGCGGTTCAGACACCAGCAGATGGTCGATGCGCAGCCCAAAGTTGCGGCGGAACGCAAACAGCCGGTAATCCCACCATGAATAGCTCTTTTCAGGCTGCTCAAAGAGCCGGAACGCATCCGTCAGCCCCAGCCCGAGCAGGCTCTGGAAGGCGGCCCGTTCGGGTACCGAGACATGGATCTCGTCCTTCCAGTCGGCGTGGGCGTCCCGGTCTTCCGGGGCGATGTTGTAATCCCCCGCCAGCACCAGGGCCGGATGGGCCGCCAGCTCCGCCGCCAGCCAGCCATTCAGGGCCTCCAGCCAGCGCATCTTGTAGGCGAACTTCTCCGAGCCCACCGCCTGGCCGTTGGGAAAATAGGCCGAGATGATCCGCACCCCGTCCAGGCTGCCCGCCACGATGCGCTTCTGCTCATCCTCAAAGCCGGGGATGTCGAGCACTGGGTTTTCCAGCGGCTTGCGACTCAGGATCGCGACCCCGTTATAGGTCTTCTGGCCATTGAACAGGGCGTGATAGCCCGCGGCCAGGGGAAAATTCTTGTTCTCGCACTTGAGCTCCTGCAGGCACAGGGCGTCCGGCTGGGCACTGGCCAGCCAGTCCAGCACATGGGGCAGGCGAACCTTGAGGGAGTTGACGTTCCAGGTGGCGATTTTCATTGTGTGATTCGGTAAAGTGTTGGGCGTTTCTGGGTACATGGGAGCATGCCGAGGCTGCAGGTTTTGCTGCGCCATGCCGTCACTGCTGGACATGAGATTGTGCCAGTCCTGCGCTTGGCTTGAGTTCTATAAGCATGTACAGTCAATGCGGCTGAGCGTGGTGTGGCATCAGTATGTAACTTGCTGAATGTCTTGTATATTCTCAGAGGCTGATTCGATGGTTTTGTCCAGAGGCTCACGATGAGGCTGCCAGGTGTTCAGCAGCGGCAGATGTTCCGGTTGCAAGAAGGGAAAGCGACGTGCTTCATAACCTGATGAGCGCACAAGAGGTTTTAGAGGCCCATTGGGATGGGGATGTACCCGTGCGCCCCATTGCCATTGCGCAAGCGATGGGCATCCAGGTTTTCAAGAGCACCGACCTGGGGTGTAGTGGTCAAATCTCCGTACTGGACGGCGGTGAGGTCGAGTTGATTTTCAACGATGGGGAACCCCTGGTGCGTAAGCGCTTCACGGTAGCTCATGAAATTGGACATTTCGCCTTGGGGCATTTGTCTGAAAGCACACGTTTGTTCCGGGACGAGGTGGCTGCGTTTTCTTCCAAGGTGCGGGATCCCAAAGAGGTACAGGCCAACCGTTTTGCGGCGCAACTCTTGATGCCGGCAGATGCGCTACGCCTAGCGATTCAACAAGGGGGCAAGACCATATCCCAGCTTGCCGAGATGTTTCGGGTTTCTGAGGTGGCGATGAAGTTTCGTCTCATCAATCTGGGCATGCTCCGTGGCTGACAAAATTACCAAGGTTGTGGCTGGACTCCACGAAGAGCGCCAAGCACTTGCGAGTTCCGACCACGCTGCCGACCAAGATGACCAATCTGCTGGGTATTTGACGAAGGCAGACGCCCGCCTGCAGAACCACAAGCTGAATGTGTATGAGCAACAGCTCAATCAGCGTCAGTCCTTGTTTGCGTCGCTGTTGGCCTTGGCCGTTTTGATGTGGGTGGCGTTTGTGGCGTTGGCAGGTTTTTTGGCGTATTCAGAGAGGTTTGACCAGTTCAGCGTGATTGTTTTGGGCTTCATGGCAGCCATGCCAACGGCACTGGTTCTGGGCTTGATGCGATTCGTCTATCGGCGTGAGGATGAGGCCTCCCGTCAAGTAGATGCGCCCAAGGTCACGGATGTATCCGCGTTCATTTCTGCACTCAATGAATTGATTGCAGCCGCCAAGGGTTTGTTCAAAAAAGGCGACTGAGTCCCATCTTTTTGTCCAAGCTTATTCTAGGGCTCTGGCCCCGTTGAGCTTTGTCTCCCTCGGCCACCCCAGGCCGCTGGTCGATTTTCGCCCCGTCAGTTCCGCCTGTCCCGATCAAAATAAGGCAACCAGTACCACTCTTCCAGCCCGGCCCGTACCCAGCGGTCCAGGTGGGTTTCGAGGTGGGTGGCGAGGGTGTCGGGGGTTTGGCCAGTGGCGGGGATGGGGGGGTCGATGATGGCCTGGTAGCGGGCCGGGCCCCGGGATTCAAAATGCACCGGGAGCAGATCCAGCCCGTATTTGCTGGCCAGGCGGGCGGCGAACCAGCGGTTGCCGCTCCAGGGGACGTCCCGGCCCAGGCGGGGGGCGTGGACGTAGCCGTCTTTTTCTTCGTCGATAAAGAGCAGCAGGTTGTCGCCCCGGGCGAGGGCGCGCATCACCTGTTGCAGGGTGCGCGGGCCGGCGGGTATCAGCTCGGTGGGAATGGGCCAGCGTAGCCGGGCTTCGGTGGCGATGCGGTGTTCCACCGGGTTGCTGGGGGGCAGGTAGATGTCGCACACGGGTCGCCCGAGGCGGGCCATGATGTGGCCGATGAGTTCCCAGTTGGCCAGATGGGCGCAGACCACGATCACCTGTCGGTCGATGCCGGCCAGGATCTCAGCGCCTTCGATCTGGAGGCGCCCGCTACGCAGCAGCTTCTGGTGCACCAGAAACTCCGCATGCACGCGCCCGGCCCGGGCCAGGTGTTCGATGATGCGCCGTTCCCGCTCGGCCGGGTCGTGGAGCCCCTGGTAATGGGCCAGATTGCGGTGCAGGCGTTCCACCCACAGGCGCCGGGCGGCAATCCCGCGCCGGGCATGGCGTCGTCCGAGCAGCGCGCCGATGGCCGAGGTGAGGGGGGCAGGGAGCAGCCCCAGGCTGCGTATCAGCCCGTATTCCAGCCACTGGCGGGGTGTCCAGCCCCGGCGCGAGATCATGCCTGCCTCGGCTGGAGCAGCATGGGCAATCCCCCTTGGGGGCGCAGGGTGAGCCGGCATTCGATGGCCACCTGATGTCCGGGGGCCACCTGGGCGCGGAAGCGTTGGGCCAGGGTGGCCAGACACAAAATCCCCTCGGTGAGCCCGAAGCGCAGCCCCAGGCAGACCCGGTGGCCCACGCTGAAGGGCAGGTAGATGAACTTGTCCGGGCGCGGCTGGCCGGGCATAAAGCGTTCGGGGACGAAGTGCTCGGGGGCTTCCCAGAACAGTTCGTGGCGATGCAGCAGCCAGGGCAGGGTGAGGATGATGGCGCCTGGCTCCACGTCCCGTTCACGGATCACGTCGGCCTGGCGGGCCTGGCGGCTCAGGACGGGCACGGGGGGGTAGAGGCGCATGGTCTCTTCGAACACCGCCCGGGTGTAGGGCAGATTGGGCACGTCCTCCAGGGTGGGCGGGCGGCCTCCGAGTACCTGATCCAGCTCGGCGTGCAGGCAGGCGGCCACCCGGGGGTTGTGGTCCAGCAGATACCAGGCCCAGGCCAGGGCGTTGGCGGTGGTTTCATGGCCCGCCATGAACATTACGATGGCCTCGTTGCGGGCGGCGGTGGGGTGCAGGGGGCAGCGTCGGGTGCTGCCGCGGGCGCCCGTGTGGCCTTCCAGAAACATCTGCATCAGGTTGAGGCGCGCTCCCTGGGGGGCGTTCTGCTGGCGTTGGATGATGCGGTCGATCACCGCCTGCACCCGGGCGCCGGCACGCAGGCAGCGCAGGTGCTGGAGCGGGTTGGTGAGCCAGCGCAGGAAGGGCAGGCCGAAGCTGTCGGCAATGCTGAGCTGGTCGATCTGGCGCTGGTATTCGGAGAAGCCGCGCACCACCTGGGCGGCCTCGGCGTCGGAGGTTTCATCGCCAAACACGGTGCGGCCGATGATGCGGGCGGTGAGTCGGGCCATTTCATTGAGCATGTCCACCGGGCTGTCGGCTGGGAGTTGGGCCCAGCGGTCGGCCACTTCCCGGGCCGAGTCGGTCATGAGCTGGGCAAAGTCGGGCAGCAGCTCCTTTTCAAAGGCCGGGGCGCAGTAGGCCCGGCGCTCCTTCCAGAGTTCGCCATCACTCACGAACAGCCCATCCCCCAGCAGGGGCTCCAGGGCGTGGCGCATCTGGGGGCTCTTGCGGTCGTAGTTGTCGTGTTCGTCCAGAAACACCCGGCGCACCGTGTCCGGGCTGTTGCACACCAGATAGGGCTGATTGAGCAGCTTGAACTTGAGGCTCAGGGCCCGGTAGGCCCGGTCGGGCCAGATGGCGAGCAGGTTGCGCTGGCCGGTGATGATGCTGCGCAGATTGCTGATCCAGTCGGCGGGGCGCTGAATGCTGACGGGGGGCGTTTCCTGCTTCAGCAGTTCGCGGTTGAAGCTGGCGGGCAGGCGGTGCTGTTCGCTCATGGGGCACGCAGGGCAAGAGGGCTCAAAGTGCTCGGATTATGCCCCAGGGGGCCGGGCGTGCCTTGTGGTGGATCAGTCTGCCGGGTCGATGATGCCCCACCAGCGCAGGGTCTGGCGAAAGTGCAGGCGCACCTGGCTGGCGGCGGCTTCCGGGTCGCCGCTGGCAATGGCTTCCAGAATGGCCAGGTGTTCTTCCATGGCCGGGATGATCCGGTCGGGCAGCAGGGGGCGGGCGTGTTGCATCACCAGAATCCGATCCTGGTTGCGGCGGTAGATGTCTTGGGCGCTGGGGTTGTCGAGGGCGGCCACCAGGGCTTCGTGCAGGGCCCAGTCGACATGGATCGCATCCTGCTGGAGGGAGGGGGTGATGCCGTCCCGGGCGGTGGCCAGCAGCTGGCGGTGGGTGTCCCGCAGGGCGTCCAGGGTGTCGCCCCGGCGGGCCAGTTCGCGGGCGCCTTCCTGGTCGAAGATCGTGCGCAGATGAAAGCATTCGCGGATCAGGGCGGGGCTGCTGTCCATCACCGCCACCCCGCGCTTGGGCAGCACCCGCAGCAGGCCGGCGGATTCCACGCGCTTCACGGCCTCCCGCACGGGGGCCATGGGCAGCTCGATGAGCTTCACCAGATCCGGCATCGAAAGAAACTGGCCGGCCCGCAGGCTGCCACCGATCAGCAGCGTGCGCAGGGCGATGAAGGCCTTGTCGGCCAGGAGCTGGCCATCCGATTCCTGCATGGGTTTCCTTTGAGGGGCGAGCCTGTTTTTCCGGGGCTGCATTGTCCCACTGTGGCCCGTATCGTGGCAAACGGGCCCGCCCCGTTTTGGTGCGTGATGCTAAGTGTTTGGTGCATAAGAAACTTTGATTTTTTATGGTTATAATGTTTCAACTAACATTTCAGAAGAAATTTTTTGTGGGCCGCTCTATCCGAGTGTCGCCCGCCCATGGCCGGGCGCTCAGGGGGTGATCCCTGCCGGAACGCTGCGGTGAAGGCTTGGTTGTTGTCGCGTCTGTTTTCCCCTTCCATGCTGTGAGTGAGGTTCGTCGTGCAAAAGAAGCTGTTTCACCAAACGTTGTTCGGGCAGGTGGTGATTGCCCTGGTCTTGGGCATCATCGTCGGCAATACATGGCCGGAGTTCGGGGTGCAGCTCAAGCCGCTGGGCGATGGCTTCATCAAGCTCATCAAGATGATCGTGGCGCCCCTGGTGTTCTGTGTGGTGGTGCATGGCATCTGTAGCACCGGCGACATCCGCAAGGTCGGGCGGGTGGGCGCCAAGGCCCTGGTGTATTTCGAGATCGTGACCACCTTCGCCCTGGCCCTCGGGGTGGTGCTGGCCTATGTGATCCAGCCCGGTGCCGGGATGAACGTGAACCCGGCCAGCCTGGATGGCAGCGGGCTTGCCACCTACACCGAACGGGCTGCCCAGGTGAGCAATACGGTGGAATTCCTGATGCGCCTGATTCCCTCCACCTTCACCGATGCGTTTGCCAAGGGCGACATCCTGCAAGTGCTGCTGCTGGCCATTCTGTTCGGCTGTGCGCTGGCGGTGATGGGCGAAAAAGGCCGTCCGGTGACCACCGCCATCGATTGCCTGGGCCAGGTGTTCTTCAAGGTGATTGGCTACATCGTCAAGCTGGCGCCCCTGGGCGTGCTGGGGGCGGTGGCGTTCACCGTGGCCAAGTATGGTCTGGGTTCCCTCAAGCAGTTGGGCATGCTGGTGCTGCTGTTCTACGTGACCTGTGGGCTGTTCGTGGTGCTGGTGCTGGGCGGCATTCTGCGGCTGGCGGGCTTCAACATCTTCCGGCTGATCGGCTATCTGCGTGAAGAACTGCTGGTGGTGCTGGGCACCGCTTCGTCGGATGCGGTGCTGCCCCAGGTGATGCGCAAGCTGGAGCTGATGGGGGTGCGTCATTCCACCGTGGGTCTGGTGATTCCCACCGGCTACTCCTTCAATCTGGATGGTTTTTCCATTTACCTGACCCTGGCGGCGGTGTTCATCGCCCAGGCCACCAACACCCCCCTGAGCACGCCGGATTTGCTCACCATCCTGGCCATTTCGCTGATTACCTCCAAGGGTGCCCACGGGGTGCCGGGTTCGGCCATCGTGATTCTGGCGGCCACCCTGGGCGCGATGCCTGCCATCCCGGCCATCGGGCTGGTGCTGGTGCTGTCGGTGGATTGGTTCATGGGCATGGCGCGGGCGCTGACCAACATGATCGGCAACTGCGTGGCCACCATCGTGATTGGCGTGTGGGAGAAGGACATCGACCGCCAGCGGGCCACTCAGGTGCTTTCCGGCGAGATCAAGGTGGACCTGCGCAGCCCGGCGGCGGAGGCGGTCAAGGCATCCTGATTGCCCCGGCCTTCAAGATATTGAAACGCATATACCGCTTATACGTGTGCATCGGTTCCCTAAACAGGGCGGCGCCCTAAACTGCTCGGTACTTGAACCTTCAGGCATCAGGAGCTATTTCATGGGACGCCTTACCACCCACGTACTCGACACCGCCCGGGGCTGCCCGGGCTGCGGTATCCGCGTGCGCCTGTTCAGCCTCGCGGGCGGTGATCGCCGCCTGCTGCTGGACACCCTCACCAACCACGACGGGCGCTGTGATGCGCCCCTGCTCGAAGGCGCAGCCTTGGAGGCCGGGCCGTACGAGCTGGTGTTTGCTGCCGGCGACTACTTCCGCGCCCAGGGCCTGGGCCTGCCCGAGCCGCTGTTTGTGGATGAAGTGGTGCTGCGCTTTGGCATCGCCGCGCCGGCCCAGCACTACCACGTGCCGCTGCTGGTTTCGCCGTGGAGCTACTCCACCTATCGGGGCAGCTGAGCGATGGAAGCCTATCTCCTCGACTGGGCCAACCTGCTCATCCGCTGGCTCCATCTGATTACCGGGATCGCCTGGATTGGCGCGTCCTTTTACTTTGTGATGCTCGACAACGCGCTGCGCCCGCCCGCCAAGGCGGCAGACCAGCAGCGTGGCGTGTTCGGCGAGCTGTGGGCGGTGCACGGGGGCGGTTTTTACTGCAGCCAGAAGTTCCTGACCGGCCCCCGGGGCGAGCCCCTTACCCAGGACCTGCACTGGTCCAAGTGGGAGGCCTACACCACCTGGTGGTCTGGCATGGGCATGCTGGCGGTGGTGTACTGGATTGGCGCCTCCAGCTACCTGATCGACCCCCAGGTGCTGGCCCTCAGCCCGGCGGCGGCGATTGGCATTTCGGTGGCCTTCCTGGCCGTGGGCTGGCTGGTCTACAACGCCCTGTGCGGCCTGCTGTTCGGGCGCGACGGGCTGCTGGCGGTGCTGGTGTTCGCCTTTGTGGTGCTGTGCGACTGGCTGCTGCACCAGGTGTTCTCGGCACGGGGCGCCTACATCCACGTGGGCGCCATGCTGGGCACCATGATGGTGGCCAACGTGTTTTTCCACATCATCCCGGGCCAGAAGCGCATGGTCGCCCAGATCCGCGCCGGCGAGGCGGTGGACCCGCGCCCCGGCCAGATCGGCAAGCAGCGCTCGGTGCATAACACCTACTTCACCCTGCCGGTGCTGTTCATCATGATCAGCAACCACTACCCCATGACCTACGCCCATCCCCGGGGCTGGCTGGTGCTGGTGGTGATGATGCTGGCCGGGGTGCTGATCCGCCAGTTCTTTGTGCTGCGCCACCGGGGCCTGCTCAAATGGTGGCTGCCCGCCGCCGGGGCGGGGCTGCTCCTGGCCCTGATCGCCGCCCTCGCGCCGGCTCCGGTGCAGACCGGCGGCACCCAGGTGCCCTTTGCCGAGGTGGAAGCCATCGTCGCCCAGCGCTGCGTGACGTGCCACGCAGCCCGCCCCACCCAGCCCGGTTTTGCCCAGGCGCCCAAGGGCGTGCTGCTCGAAACCCCCGCCCAGATCGCCCAGCACGCAGCCAAGCTGGCCGAAACCGTGGGCAGCGGCTACATGCCCCTGGGCAACCTGACCCACATCACCGAGCCCGAGCGGCAGCGCCTGGTGCGCTGGCAGGCCCAGGGCGCACGGATCACGGACTAAGGGGGCGCGACCATGACGATCTCTTCCCACCCCGTATCCGCTGCGCTGGCGACCCTCTCGGCGCTGCCTCAAGCGGAATTCACCACCCGGCTGGCCGACATCTTCGAGCATTCCCCGTGGATTCCCGAACGGGCCTGGGCCCAGCGCCCATTTGCCAGCGTGGATGCACTCCACGCCGCCCTGCTCGCAGTGCTGGCCGAGGCTGATCCGGCGGAGCAGCTCGCCCTCATCTGCGCCCACCCGGAGCTGGCCGGCAAGGAAGCCGCCGCCGGCACCCTCACCCAGGCCTCCACCGGCGAGCAGCGCGGCGCCGGGCTGGACCAATGCAGCGCCGCCGAGCTGGCCCGCCTGCGCAGCCTGAACGCCCGCTACCGGGAACGCTTCGGCTTCCCCTTCGTGATCGCAGTCAAGGGTCTGAGCCGTTACCAGATCATGGACGCGGTGGAGGCCCGCCTCACCCACGACCGGGCCACCGAGTTTGAAACCTGCCTTGCCCAGATTGGCCGGATCGCCCGGTTCCGTCTGGATGCCCTGTTGGGCGCATGACCGGAGTTGCCATGAAACCTTCCGATTTTTCTGCTGCTACCCAAGCCTACCCCCGCGACCTGATCGGCTATGGTCGCAACCCGCCCCACGCCGATTGGCCGGGCGGGGCGCGGATTGCCGTCCAGTTTGTGCTCAATTACGAAGAGGGCGGCGAAAACTGCGTGCTGCACGGCGACCCGGGCAGCGAGCAGTTTCTGTCCGAGCTTTTCAACCCGGCCAGCTACCCGGAACGCCACCTGTCGATGGAGGGCGTCTACGAGTACGGCTCGCGGGTCGGGGTGTGGCGCTTCCTGCGCGAGTTCGAGCGGCGCGGGCTGCCCATGACCATCTTCGGGGTGTCGATGGCGCTCCAGCGTCCCCCGGAGCTGACCGCCGCCTTCCGCGAGCTGGGCCATGAAATCGCCTGCCCCGGCTGGCGCTGGAGACACTACAAGAACGTGGATGAGGCCACCGCGCGCGAACACATGCGCATCGGCATGGAGATCATCCAGCAACTTACCGGCGAACGTCCTCTGGGCTGGTACACCGGGCGGGACTCCCCCAACACCCGCCGGCTGGTGGCCGACGATGGCGGCTTTCTGTACGACTCCGACTACTACGGGGACGACCTCCCGTTCTGGACCCGGGTGCAGCGCACCGATGGCACCGAGGTGCCCCACCTGATCGTGCCCTACACCCTGGACACCAACGACATGCGCTTCTCGCTGCCCCAGGGTTTCTCCCACGGGGACGAGTTCTTTGAATACCTGCGCGATGCCTTCGACGTGATGTACGCCGAAGGGGACGAGCGCCCGGCCATGCTCAGCGTGGGCATGCACTGCCGGCTGCTGGGCCGGCCGGGCCGCTTCCGGGCCTTGCAGCGCTTTCTGGACCACATCGAAAAACACGACAAGGTGTGGGTCTGCCGCCGGGTGGATATCGCCCGTCACTGGGTGGCCCGCCACCCCTGGCAAGCCCAGCCCTGATAACCCAAGCACAAGGAGACACATCCATGGCCAGCCACATTCGCGGCGCTCCCATCTTCGCCCCCGCCGCCGACCTGCCCGATTGGGCCCTGCGTTCGGTGGATCTCGCCAGCCCGCGCCTCGGGGCCCGGGCCCTGTACGCGTCGGATGACTTCTTCGCCGAAGTCTCGCGCATGCTCAACCCCGACCCGGCCCAGTTCGTGCCCGGCAAGTTCGACACCAACGGCAAGTGGATGGACGGCTGGGAATCCCGCCGCAAGCGCGTCGCCGGCCACGACTGGGCCCTGGTGAAGCTGGGGGTGAAGGGCGTGATCCGGGGGTTTGACGTGGATACCAGCCACTTCACCGGCAATTACCCGCCCGCCGTTTCGATCGAAGCCACGGTCTCGGCCAGCGACGCGGTGGAGGTGCTCCAGCAGGCCACCTGGACCGAGATCCTGCCTGCTACGCCCCTGGGGCCCAATAGCCACCACATTCTGGAATGCGCCAGTAGCGCGGCCTGGACCCACCTGCGGGTCAACATCTACCCGGATGGCGGCATCGCCCGGCTGCGGGTGTATGGCCGCCCGGTGGGCGCCCTGGAAAACCTGAGCGGGGATGAAGTCATCGACCTGGTGGCCATGGAAAACGGGGGCCGGGCGGTGTCGTGGAACGACGCGAGCTTTGGCTCCAGCGTCTCGGCCCTGCTGCTCCCCGGGCGCGGCGTGAACATGGGTGACGGTTGGGAAACCCGCCGCCGGCGCGAACCGGGCAACGACTGGTGCGTGCTGGAACTGGGCACCCCCGGCGTGGTGGAGCGCATCGAGGTGGATACCGCCTTCTTCAAGGGCAACTACCCGGACCGCTGCTCCATCCAGGCCGCCTGCGTGACGGGGGGCACCGACCGCTCCATCACCACCCAGTCCATGTTCTGGCAGACCCTGCTGCCCGAGCAGAAGCTCCAGATGGATGCGGTGCATACCTTCACCGAGGCCATCGCCGCCCTGGGGCCCATCACCCACGTGCGTTTCAACATCTTTCCGGATGGCGGCGTTTCGCGCCTGCGTCTGTGGGGGCGCCCGGTGCGCAAGGAGGATTGATGTCCGCGACTGATGTCTGCCCGCCTGTGGAGGCGGTGCCGCACCTGCTGGCCCTGGAGCCCCTCAGCCGGGAGGCCTTTGCGCCCTTTGGTGAGGTGATCGAGGCCGATGAGGGCGCCCGCCATTTCACCATCAACGGGGGCAATACCGAGCGTTACCACGATCTGGCCCGCATCGAGCCCGGGCCGGAGGGGCGAGCGATTGTGTCCATCTTCCGGGGCCTGCCCCGGGCGCTGCCCTTCCGGGTGGAGATGATGGAGCGTCACCCCCTGGGCAGCCAGGCCTTCATGCCCCTCGCGGAGCGGCCCTATCTGGTGGTGGTGGCCCGCCCCGGTGCGGCTCCCCGGGCCGAGGATCTGCGCCTCTTCCTGGCCCGTCCGGGGCAGGGGGTGAACTACGCCCCCGGGGTGTGGCACCACCCGCTGCTGGCCCTGGGCGAAGTGAGTGATTTTCTGGTGATCGACCGGAGCGGCCTGGGCCCCAACTGCGATGAGGTGGTGCTGGACGTGCCCTGCTTGATCTCCCTGCCTGAGGAGGCCGTTGCGCTGCACGCCGCCTGAGTTTTCCCTCCCCCGGTCAGGATGAGCTTTTGACGGCTCTGCGCGCCTGACCTGGTCTTTGTCCGACTGCCGGCCTCCGGGCCTGCAGTCGGTTTTTTTTGGGCTTAACGGGGGCAGTTCTGCCGGCAGCGCAGATGGGCATTCTGGCAGTCGGTGTAGCGTTCCTCCAGGCGCCCCTGGATGCCTGCGTTTTCACGCCGGGCGGCCTCCGCGACCGTGGTGTAGTCACCGATCTGGCTCGGTTCGCGGGTGGCGGTATACACGGGCAGTGCGCCTTCCGTGCCTTTGGTGGCAAGGGCATCCTTGCGGCACTGGGTCAGCTCGGCCTTGCAGGTGCTTTCGCACAGGCTGGGCATCTGGGCCCGGGCAGGGAAGATGGACAAGCCCAGCAGGGCCGTGAGGAGCAGGGCGGGAAGGCGGGGCATGGGTATCTCCGGTCGATGGGCTGGGCGGATTTTACCCGGGCCTCGTACCTCCCGCAGTGCACTGGCTGCTTGACATGCCGGCTTGGACTGGGCGGGCTTACACTCCTACAGCCACTCCTTGAGGATGTCCCAGCCCAACTTGGCGATGAGCAGCGCCACCACAATCAAAAACGCCTGGCGCACGAAGCCGGTGCCCCGGCGCAGGGCCAGTCGGGTGCCCACCTGGGCGCCCAGCAGATTGAACACGCCCATGATGAGCCCCACCGACCACATCAGCGGGCCGTGGCTGGCAAAGAAGCTGATGGCCGAGATGTTGGTGGCCGCATTCACCAGCTTGGCGCTGGCCGAGGCGCGCAGGAAGTCCATCCCGAACAGGCGCACAAAGCCGAACACCAGAAAGCTGCCGGTGCCGGGGCCGAAGATGCCGTCGGAAAAGCCGAGGAGCCCGCCAAACAGGGGGAGCGTCCAGCGGTCGGCGGGGGTGAGTTCCCGGGTCGGCGCGTGGCCGAAATCCTTGCGCTTGAAGGTGTAAATCGCCACCGCCAGCATCAGCACCACCACCAGGGGGCGCATGGCTTCCCGGGGCAGCCAGGCCACCAGCGCCGCGCCCAGCCAGGCGCCCACCAGGGCGGTGAGGGCCGCCGGGCCCACTTCTTTCCAGGGCAGTGGAACCGCCTTGGCGTAGCGCCACAGGGCCGAACAGGTGCCCGCCACGCTGGAGAGTTTGTTGGTGCCGAACACGCACGGAATGGAGGCCTGGGGAAAGTGGGTGAGGAGGGCGGGGGTCTGGATCAGACCGCCGCCGCCCACCACCGCATCCACCAGGCCGGCGAAGAAGGCAACGCTGCCGAGCAGCACGAAGTCGAAGAGTGTATCCATGGTTCCAATGAAAAACGGCCCGAGGCCGGTGAAGGCGTCGGGCCGGGGCGCTTTAGAGTGTCAGTTCAAAAGCGTCGGTCAGGGCGAGGGCGTTCAGGCGATCAAGCCTTGGCGCGTTCTTCCGGTTCGGGAAGGGCTTCGTCCTGGTCGTCGTAGGCGGCATTGACCGGCTCGATGGCATTTTCCCACTTGGCGACCACGGCGGTGGCAATAGTGTTGCCCAGCACGTTGGTGGCGGTGCGGCCCATGTCCATGAAGTGGTCAACACCCATGATCAGCAGCAGGCCGGCTTCCGGCAGGTGGAACATGGGCAGCACGGCGGCCACCACCACCAGGGAGGCGCGGGGCACGCCAGCGATGCCCTTGCTGGACACCATCAGCACCAGCAGCATGGTGATCTGCTCGCCCAGGGTGAGGGGGATGTTGTAGGCCTGGGACACGAACAGGGCGGCGAAGCCGGTGTACAGCATGGAGCCGTCCAGGTTGAAGGAGTAGCCCAGGGGCAGCACGAAGCCGGTGATCCGGTTGCTGACGCCAAACTTTTCCAGCTGTTCCATCACCTTGGGGTAGGCGGATTCGCTGCTGGCGGTGGAGAAGCCGATCAGCATCGGGTTGCGGATGAGCTTGAGCAGACGGCCGATGTCCTTGCCCAGCACCATATAGCCAGCAAAGATCAGGATGGCCCACAGGGCGAACAGGGACAGGTAGAGGCTGCCCATCAGCTTGCCGAACACGGTCAGGATGCCCACGCCCTGCACGGTGACCACGGAGGCCACGGCGCCGAACACGCCCATGGGGGCGAAGCGCATCACGTAGTCGGTGACCTTCAGCATCACATGGACCACTTCTTCCAGGGTCTTCACCAGGCTCATGGCGACTTGGTTGTGCATGTTGCCCAGGGCCAGGCCGAAGAACACGGCGAACACCAGGATCTGCAGCACGGCGTTGCCGGCCATGGCTTCAAAGATGCTCTTGGGGAACACCTGGGTGATGAAGTCCTTGAGGTTCAGGGCGCCCGTTTTCAGGTTGGTGGCGGTGCCCACTTCCGGCAGGGGCATGTTCAGGTTCTTGCCCGGTTCCAGCAGGTTGGCGAAGATCAGGCCCAGGGTCAGGGAGACCAGGGAGGCGCACAGGAACCAGCCCAGTGCGCGGGCGCCGATGCGGCCAACGGTCTTGGAATCACCGATATTGGCCAGGCCGGCAGCCAGGGTGGCGAACACCAGGGGCGCAATGATCATCTTGATCATGCGCAGGAAGACGTCGGTCAGGATGCTGAAGTAACCGGCAATCTCCTTGGCGGCTTCAGGCGTGGCGGCAGACTGGTTACAGGCGTAACCAACCACGATACCGAGGATCAGCGCGATGAGGATGATCATCGACGACTTGTTTGCTTTCATGAGGAAGTCCTGTCTGCGTGAATCGGACCGGCCAAGGTGCCCGGGGGCATGGCGCGGGGGGAGAAAGGACTTCCTGTAGGCAGGACTTGTGCCACTTTTTGGTGCTCAGGGCACCAATCTAAAGCAATGATTTTGTGAGGGTTTTGATTTTTGCCGGGGCGGAGCGTTCGGTTTTTCGGATGGTGCACCAAAATGGTGTATGGAAAACCGAATGGGGCAGTGCGCGTAGAGGTGCGCGTGTCGAGATTTGTTGCTTTGCAGCATCAGTTTACGGGAAGCCCGCCTCGGGTGCAGCCACGATAATGTAAAACTTTACATGGGTTGCCGGCTTGAGCGGGTCAAACCGTGCGGGTTTGCAGGGCCGCAAACCAGCCCCGCAGACCTTCATCGGTGGCCCCATAGGCAAAGTCATCGCTCGCTTCGATGCCGGCAGCGGCGAGCCGGTTTTTGGGGCCGTCGCCAATCTTGGCCACCAGCAGCCCCTGGCAGTCGGCCAAGGCGCGGATGATGACTTCCCGCTTGTCCTCATCCCCGAAGCCCCCCTGGCAGTAGTGTTCCACCTGCCTCTGTCCGATGTGCGAAATCCTACCTTCGGGGTCGATGTCGTACACCTCAAAAGCGTCGGCGTGGCCGAAATGCAGGTCAATCTGGCCGTGGCCCTTGGTGGCAACGGCAATCCGGACGGTCTGGCGCATGGGAACTCCCGATGGGTGCAGGTGGAAACCCATCGGGCAGCGAGTTTTGTGCCAGCCCGAAAGTCCGGGTTCGGGGCTTAGAAACGCAGGGCCACGCCCGCCTGGAGGCCCACGGTGTGGGCGTTGTTGAGGTTGGTTCGGTCGGTGCGCCCTTCCACAAAGAAGGGGCCGTAGCCCAAGCCCAGCCCCAGGGAGCCAAAGCGGGGTTCGTACGAGAGCCGGGCAATGCCGGCATCTGCCCAGCGCCAGAACGCGCCGGCTTCCGGCAGGCACACGCCGGCCCGGGTCGCGAAGCCCCCGTCCACGCCCCAGGTGTCGGCAGCATCCCAGCGCAGGCTGCTGCTCAGCTTGGGCTTGAGGTGGAGGGTGTAATCACGATAGCGATTGGTGCCGGTGATCTTGGCGGTGCTGCCCGGCACATTGAATTCCAGGGGCCAGTTGGCGTCGTTGAAGTTCTGGGTGAGTTCAGGCACCTGCTTCCAGGACAGCTGGCCCAGCAGATCGTTGGCAATCAGGGTCAGGTGCAGATCCGGGCGCAGATCCCATTGCATGCCCAGATCAAGGCTGCGCCCCTGGCCCTTGTCGGTGGTGGATTGGGCGTAGGGGGAGAAGTCGTTGATGTTGGCTTCGGCGGCTGGGGTGTAGTCCAGCCCGGTATACAGCAGGGTGCGCGTGCCGGCCACGGTGCCGACCCCGCCACTCACCGTGGCCGTGCCCTTGATCCGCTCCTGGCGCAGGATGCCGGCCTTCATCAGGTTCAGGCTGAAGCCCACGCGCAGTTTTTCCTGCACCTGGCCGCTCCAGCCCAGCCGGACGCCGGAGGCAGAAAAGCCGGTGAAGCCATAGCGCAGGTCCAGGGTGCCGGGTCGGGCCAGCAGGCTGTCGGGTTGCTGGCTGCCGTAGTAGAAATTTACCGCGTCTCGGGTGGCGGTACCAAAGCCGTCAAAGCGCTTGAAACTGCTCACGCTGAAGCCACCATACTGCGCGCTTAGTTCGGCCCGGGCATGGCCCACAGCCAGATTGCGGCCCGGGCGGGTGTCGGGGGGGCTGGCCCACTCGTCGGCCAGCCGGTGGGCGGCATACAGATCGTTGCCGGCGAAGGCGCTGGCCTCGAATTTCAGTTCGGTGCCGGCAATGGTTTGCACCGGGTTGTGGATGGCCAGCAGGTTCTCCGGGCTGGCC
>JAJTBM010000015.1 GCA_021286885.1 Rhodocyclales bacterium | reverse complement strand
GTCGAGCAGCACGGCTTCCAGGATGGAACGCAGGCCCCGGGCACCGGTCTTGCGCTTGAGCGCCTTGCGGGCAATGGCCTGCAGGGCACCGGGGCGCACTTCCAGTTCGACGCCTTCCATCGAGAACAGCTTCTGATACTGCTTGATGAGGGCGTTCTTGGGCTCCACCAGAATCTGGATCAGGGCTTCCTCGTTCAGCTCCTGCAAGGTGGCGACCACGGGCAGACGGCCGATCAGTTCGGGGATGAGGCCGAACTTGATCAGATCTTCGGGTTCCACATCGCGGAAGGCTTCGGAGACGCTCTTCACCTCGCGGCTCTTCACTTCGGCACCGAAACCGATCCCGACCTTCTCGGAGCGGTTGCGGATCACCCGCTCCAGCCCGTCGAAGGCGCCGCCGCACACGAACAGGATGTTGGTGGTATCCACCTGGACGAAATCCTGGTTCGGATGCTTGCGACCGCCCTGGGGCGGCACGGAGGCAATGGTGCCTTCGATCAGCTTGAGCAGGGCTTGCTGCACGCCTTCACCCGATACATCACGGGTAATGGAGGGGTTGTCGGACTTGCGCGAGATCTTGTCGATTTCGTCGATGTACACGATCCCCTGCTGCGCCTTCTCGACTTCGTAGTCGCACTTCTGGAGCAGTTTCTGGATGATGTTCTCGACGTCCTCGCCCACGTAGCCGGCTTCGGTCAGGGTGGTGGCATCCGCCATGACGAGGGGCACGTTGAGCAGCCGGGCCAGGGTCTGGGCGAGCAGGGTCTTGCCGGAGCCGGTGGGGCCGATCAGCAAAATGTTGCTCTTGGACAGTTCAACCTCGTCCTGCCCCTTGTTCAGGTGGCGCAGACGCTTGTAGTGGTTGTACACCGCTACCGACAGGATGCGCTTGGCCGCGGCCTGACCAATCACGTACTGGTCGAGAATCGCGCTGATTTCCTTGGGGCTGGGCAGTTCGCCCTTGGCACCCTTGGCAGTGCCGGTATCGGCACTGATTTCATCGCGGATGATGTCGTTGCACAGCTCGATGCATTCGTCGCAGATGAACACCGACGGGCCGGCGATCAGCTTGCGGACTTCATGCTGGCTCTTGCCGCAGAAGGAGCAATACAACAGCTTTTCTCCGCTGGACTTCTTGTCCGCCATGGCTGCCCTTTCTCTATGTTGCTCTCAGGGTTGATCAGACCGCATCGGCACGGCTGGTGAGCACCTTGTCCACCAGGCCGTAGTTCATGGCTGCCTCGGCAGACATGAAGTTGTCCCGATCGGTGTCGCGCTCGATGGTCTCGACGCTCTGGCCGGTGTGCTTGGCCAGCATGTCATTCAGCTTGGACCGCAGGGACAGGATTTCCTGGGCATGGATGGCGATATCCGATGCCTGACCCTGGAAGCCGCCCAGAGGCTGGTGAATCATGACCCGGGAGTTGGGCAGGGAGTAGCGCTTGCCCTTGGCACCGGCGGCCAGCAGGAACGCGCCCATGCTGGCAGCCTGACCGATGCACAGGGTGCTCACGTCCGGCTTGATGAACTGCATGGTGTCGTAGATCGCCATGCCGGCCGTGACCGAACCCCCGGGGGAGTTGATGTAGAAGAAGATGTCCTTGTCCGGATTCTCAGATTCCAGGAACAGGAGCTGGGCAACAACAAGGTTTGCCGTCACGTCATTGACGGGGCCCACCAGGAACACCACCCGCTCCTTGAGGAGGCGCGAATAGATGTCATAGGAGCGCTCGCCACGACCGCTCTGTTCGACAACCATCGGGATCAGGCCGAGACCGACCGGGTCCCACTCACTACGAGAAAACGGGGGTGTCAGGTGAGTCATTTGTCGTCGCTTTCCGCGGACTTAGGCCGCATTACCCATCAGTTCTTCAAAGGAGGCAGTCTTGTCGGTGGTCTTGGTATTGCCGACCACCCACTCAACCACATTGTCCTCGATCACCAGCGCTTCGGCCTGGGCCAGACGCTGGGGTTGCGAGTAGTACCAGTTGAGGACCTCGGAGGGGTCTTCGTAGCTGGCAGCGAAATCTTCGATCACGGCACGGATCTGCTCGGGCTTGGCGTGCAGTTCCTTGGCCTTGACCAGTTCGGACATGATCAGGCCCAGCTTGACGCGACGCACGGCCTGTTCGGTGAACCAGCCGGTTTCAATGGGCAGGTCCTTGGTCTTCATGCCACGGGCTTCAAAGTCCTTGCGGGCATTATCGGCCAGTTGTTCGGCTTCCTGTTGCACCAGTGCCTTCGGCACTTCGATCGGATGCGCATCCAGCAGCACGTTCATGGCGCGCTCCTTGAGCTGGGCCTTGATGCGGCGCTTCACTTCGCGCTCCAGGTTGGCCTTGATTTCGGCACGCATCTTTTCCACGTCGCCGTCGGCAATGCCCAGGGACTGAGCGAACTCGGCATCCACGGCGGGCAGCTTGGGAGCGGACACGGACTTCACGGTGATGTCGAACTGCACGGCCTGGCCAGCCAGGTTGGCAGCGTGGTAATCAGCCGGGAAGGTCATGTCGAAGGTCTTGGTCTCGCCGGCAGCCAGGCCAACGGCAGCGTCTTCGAAATCCTTGAGCATCTGGCCGCCGCCGATGACGAAGGGGAAGTCAGCAGCCTTGCCACCATCAAATTCAACACCGTCCTTGCGGCCAGTGAAATCCACGACCACCTTGTCGTCGGCCTGAGCAGCGCGCTCGACGACTTCGTAGGAGGTGCGTTGCTTGAGCAGCACTTCCAGGGTCTTGTCGACTTCAGCGTCGGTCACTTCGAGTTGGGGACGCTCCACTTCCTGGGCGCTGATGTCAGCGATCACGATTTCGGGGTACACCTCGACCACGGCGGTGAATTCCAGCACTTCGGCGGAAGAGGCTTCCTTCGGCTCGATGCTGGGGTAGCCAGCCACGCGCAGTTCCAGGGCACGCACTTGCTCGCCGAGCACGCGCTCGACAGCGGCGCCGACGGCTTCGGAACGGGCCTGGGGGCCGTAGTTCTGGGCGACCATGCGCAGGGGCACCTTGCCCGGACGGAAACCCGGCAGCTTGGCGGTGCGGGCCAGCTTCTTCAGACGTGCTTCCACGTCCTTCTCGATTTCGGCCAGCGGCACGGACAGATCAATACGGCGCTCCAGCGCGCTCACCACAGTTTCCTGGTTGCTCATGAAAATTCCCTGATCGGACTAGACAATAACGCTACACGAACCGGGCAGGAAACATCTAGCAAAAGACGTGCCTTCCTAACCCTGACGCTCATGGAGCCATAGAAAAACCTTTAGTCTAACACAGGCCCACAAGGCGTAAGTATCCTCCCTGTTGATCGGCTCCAGAACTGGATTTGCAGGGTTTTATCCCCTTTGATTTGGACTAGATTCCTGACGCTGGATGTGAAAAACTACATCCAAGGGTAAGGAACTCCCCTCGCCCTGCCCCCTCAGATGACATTAAATAGGGTGGCAATCAGCGCCCAGAGCGCTCACAGCGGTCAGCACAGCAACAAGCATCAGGAAGTGCTCAAGCATCTGCGTCACGAACCGCCCGTCATACGGCGGGCATCGGCAACCCTGACACCCGAGGGTGTCCCTGCCCAAGGAGACATTAGATGAGTATCTTCGCAAGCTTTCAGGCCCGTTTCGAGTCTGCCAAGGAAGAGGAAATGTCCATCCAGGAATACCTGGAACTGTGCAGGACTGATCCCATGGCTTACGCCACGTCCGCCGAGCGCATGCTCCAGGCCATCGGCGAACCCGAACTGGTCGATACCCGCCTCGACCCGCGCCTGTCGCGGATCTTTTCCAACAAGATGATCAAGATCTACCCCGCCTTCCGGGAGTTTTACGGAATGGAGGAGGCGATTGAAAACATCGTGTCGTATTTCCGACACGCAGCCCAGGGGCTGGAGGAAAAGAAACAGGTGCTCTATCTGCTCGGCCCGGTGGGCGGCGGCAAGAGTTCCCTGGCCGAGAAGCTCAAGAGCCTGGTCGAAAAGATCCCGTTCTACGCGATCAAGGGCTCGCCGGTGCACGAATCCCCACTGGGGCTGTTCAATGCTGCTGAGGATGGGGCACTCCTCGAAGAGGATTACGGCATCCCGCGCCGCTACCTCAACACCATCATGAGCCCCTGGGCGGTCAAGCGCCTACACGAGTTCAACGGCGACATCTCCCGCTTCCGGGTGGTGAAGCTGCGCCCCTCGGTGCTGCGCCAGATCGCGGTGGCCAAAACCGAGCCGGGCGACGAAAACAACCAGGACATCTCGTCCCTGGTGGGCAAGATCGACATCCGCAAGCTGGAGCAGTTCTCCCAGGACGACCCGGATGCCTACTCCTACTCGGGGGGCCTGTGCCTGGCCAACCGGGGGATGCTTGAATTCGTCGAAATGTTCAAGGCTCCCATCAAGGTGCTCCACCCGCTGCTGACCGCCACCCAGGAAGGCAACTACAAGGGCACCGAAGGCTTTGGCGCGATTCCCTTCGATGGGGTCATCATGGCCCACTCGAACGAATCCGAATGGGTGTCGTTCAAGAACAACAAGAACAACGAGGCCTTCCTCGACCGGATCTACACGGTCAAGGTGCCTTATTGCCTGCGCGTGTCCGACGAAGTGCGGATCTACGAGAAGCTGCTCACCAACAGCTCCCTCGCCGCTGCACCGTGCGCCCCGGATACCCTCAAGATGATGGCCCAGTACGCGGTGCTGTCGCGTATCAAAGAGCCCGAAAACTCGAGCATCTTCTCCAAGATGCGGGTGTACGACGGGGAAAACCTGAAAGACACCGACCCCAAGGCCAAGAGCTACCAGGAATACCGGGATTACGCCGGGGTCGACGAAGGCATGACGGGCCTCTCCACCCGCTTCGCCTTCAAGGTGCTCTCCAAGGTGTTCAACTTCGATCACCGGGAAGTGGCGGCCAATCCGGTACACCTGATGTACGTACTCGAACAGCAGATCGCCCAGGAGCAGTACCCGGCGGAAACCGAAGCGCGCTATCTGGCCTTCATCAAGGAGTTCCTGGCCCCGCGCTACGCCGAGTTCATCGGCAAGGAAATCCAGACCGCCTACCTGGAAAGCTACTCCGAGTACGGGCAGAACATCTTCGACCGTTACGTGACCTACGCCGACTTCTGGATCCAGGATCAGGAATACCGGGATCAGAACACTGGCGAGATCCTCGACCGGAACGCCCTCAACGACGAGCTGGAAAAGATCGAGAAGCCTGCCGGCATCAGCAACCCGAAGGACTTCCGCAACGAGGTGGTGAACTTCGTGCTGCGCGCCCGGGCCAAGAACAACGGCAAGAACCCGAGCTGGACCAGCTACGAAAAGCTGCGGGCGGTGATCGAGAAGAAGATGTTCTCCAACACCGAAGACCTCCTGCCGGTCATCAGCTTCAACGCCAAGGCCAGCGGCGACGAGCAGAAGAAGCACCAGAACTTCGTGAACCGCATGATCGAGAAGGGTTACACCGAGAAGCAGGTGCGCCTGCTTTGCGAGTGGTACCTGCGCGTTCGCAAGTCATCGTGACCGCTCCCTGACCCGCCCACCCCCACCCGTGTGGTGGGCGGGTTGCGCACGCCAACAATTCGGGAGGCTCGAATGGTTCGTATCATCGACCGCCGGTTCGACAGCAAGAACAAAAGTGCAGTCAACCGGCAAAGATTCATGCGCCGTTTCAAAAGCCAGATCCGCGAAGCGGTGGCCGATGCCATTGCCGGTCGCTCCATCAAGGATCTGGACAACGGCGAAAGCGTCTCCATCCCGTCCAAGGATCTGTCCGAGCCCCAGTTTCACCACGGGCGCGGCGGCATCTGGGAAAACGTTTACACCGGCAACGACCAGTTCTCCAGCGGCGACCAGATCAACCGCCCCCAAGGCGGCGCGGGGAGCGGCTCGGGCAAGGGCAAAGCCAGCAAGGACGGCGAAGGGGAAGACGACTTCGTATTCAACTTGTCCCGGGAAGAGTTCCTGGACGTGTTCTTTGACGATCTGGCCCTGCCCAACCTGGTGAAGACCCAGCTCGCCCGCATCCACGAGTTCAAGAGCCAGCGGGCCGGCTTCACCAACGATGGCAACCCGTCCAACATCAATGTGGTGCGCTCCCTGCGTGGTGCCCTGGGGCGACGTCTGGCCCTGGCCTCGCCCTACTCGGGCAAGCTGCGCGAATGCCAGCGCAAGCTCGAAGCGCTGCTCGAAACCCGCCCCGAGGATGACCCCGAGGTACTGGAGCTGCGCGAGGAAATCCGCATCCTGCGGGCCAAGATCGACGCAATTCCGTTCATCGACACCTTTGATCTGCGCTACAACAACCGCACCAAGGTGCCCAAACCCACCACCCAGGCGGTGATGTTCTGCCTGATGGACGTTTCCGGCTCCATGGACGAGGGCAAAAAGGCCACCGCCAAGCGCTTCTTCATGCTGCTCTACCTGTTCCTGACCCGAACCTACGAGCACATCGAGGTGGTGTTCATCCGCCACCACACCGTGGCCAAGGAAGTAAACGAAGAAGACTTCTTCCACTCCCGCGAGTCGGGCGGCACGGTGGTGTCCAGCGTGCTCGAAATGATGCGCGACATCCTGCACGAGCGTTACCTGGGCGGCGCCTGGAACATCTACGGCGCCCAGGCTTCGGATGGCGACAACTGGGAAAACGATTCGCCCCACTGCCGCACCCTGCTCTCTGAAAGCATCCTGCCCTATCTGCAGTACTTTGCTTACATCGAAATCACCCCCGGAGAACCCCAGAACCTGTGGCGCGAATACGAAAAGCTGGTCGGCGCCCACCCCAACTTTGCGATGCAGCACATTGAAGGCCTGCCGGATATCTACCCGGTGTTCCGCGAACTCTTCAAGAAGAAACTGCCATGAACGCCAAGAAACCCAAGCGCAAGCAGCCTCTGCCCGCCCCCAGCGAGTGGACCTTCGAACTGATCGATGCCTATCACACCGAAATTGACCGGGTAGCCAAGGCCTATGGGCTGGATACCTATCCGAACCAGATCGAGGTGATCACCTCCGAGCAGATGATGGACGCTTACTCCTCGGTGGGGATGCCGGTCAATTACCATCACTGGTCCTTCGGCAAGAGCTTCCTTCAAACCGAAAAAAGCTACCGGCGAGGCCAGATGGGGCTGGCCTACGAGATCGTGATCAACTCCAATCCCTGCATCTCCTACCTCATGGAAGAAAACACCATGACGATGCAGGCCCTGGTGATCGCCCACGCAGCCTACGGCCACAACAGCTTCTTCAAGGGCAATTACCTGTTCCGCCAGTGGACCAACGCCGACGCGATCGTGGATTACCTGCTGTTTGCCCGCAACTTCCTGGCCGAGTGCGAACAGCGCTACGGCGAAGAAGAAGTCGAGCTGCTGCTGGATTCCTGCCACGCGCTGATGAACGTGGGCGTCGATCGCTACAAGCGCCCGGGCAAGCTCTCCCTCACCAAGGAGCTCACCCGCCAGCGGGAACGGGCCGAGTACCTGCAAAGCCAGGTGAATGACCTGTGGCGCACGGTGCCGGTCTCCAAGAGCAAATCCCAGGCCGTTGAGGAGCGGCGCTTTCCGCCCGAGCCCCAGGAAAACCTGCTCTACTTCATCGAAAAGAACGCCCCCCTGCTGGAGCCCTGGCAGCGGGAAGTGGTGCGCATCGTGCGCAAGGTGGGCCAATACTTCTTCCCCCAACGCCAAACCCAGGTGATGAACGAAGGCTGGGCCACCTTCTGGCATTACACCCTGCTCAACACCCTGTACGACGAAGGGCTGATTGCAGACAGCTTCATGATGGAGTTTCTGCACTCCCACACCAATGTGGTCTATCAGCCCAATTACAACGACCCCTGGTATCGGGGCCTCAACCCCTACGCCCTGGGGTTTGCCATGTGGACCGACATCCGCCGGATCTGCGAAAACCCCACCGAGGAAGACCGGCAGTGGTTCCCCGACATCGCCGGAAGCAACTGGCTGGAAACCTTCGACTTTGCAATGCGCAACTTCAAGGACGAAAGCTTCATCGCCCAGTTTCTGTCGCCCAAGGTCATGCGTGATTTCCGGTTGTTTGCCATTCTCGACAACGACAAGGAAGCCAAGCTCAAGGTTTCAGCCATTCACGACGAAGCGGGCTTCCGCAAGGTGCGTGAAATCCTGTCCGACAACTACAACCTGGGCAGCCGGGAGCCCAATCTCCAGGTCTGGAACGTGGATCTGCGCGGCGACCGCAGCCTGACCCTGCGCCACCAGGCCTACCAGCGCCGCCCCCTGAGCGGAGACCACGAACAGGTGCTCAAGCACGTGGGCCGCCTGTGGGGCTTCAAGGTCAAGCTCGAAACCGCCCACGAAGACGGTAGCGTGAGTCTGCTGCAGGAATGGCAGCCGCCCGCCCCCGTCAAAGACAAGGTGGCTGCCTGAGCAGGGCAGCCTGAAACACACCACCCATTACAGGGCGCCCGGCTGAGTCGGACGCCCTGTTTGCCCTTCTTTTTCATCCCGGAGCCTACGTCCCACCGGATACACATAGGTTTCCCGGGGCACCAGCGACACCCCGAACATGCTCGACGGCAAGACCGGCTGCCCCGGTAAATGCACGGTCTCCGGCCAGCGCCCCGCCAAGGCTTGGGCAATCAGCCCCTGATCCAGCACAGCCACATTCCCCTGCGCAGCCGGGAAACGCTCTTCTGCATCCCAAGGCAGTTGCAGATTACGGAAACGATGCCACCCCCGGCGCAGCGCCCCTTCGGCACAATCAAGCGCAGCGGTGCAGCCCCCCAGCAAGAGATTGTTATAGGCCGCCACCCGCACCCGATCCGGCGACCATACGCCCAAAAACTCGCCCCCCAGGGGCAACTGATCCATCAGGGTGTTGCTCGCCAATACCAGCACGTTATCGGGATATCGCAGGCCTTCGGCCCCGTAGGCAATCATCCGATTATTCCGGGTGGTAGCGGACTGGCCAATCAGATTGCCCACCAGGATCGCAATCCCGCCCTCCGGAAACTCCACCTCGTAGCTGGCCTCGCCGCCCGCTTCATCGGTGAGCCGGTTAAATTCGAGCAGATTGAAACGGGCCCGGCTCTTGAGCAGATGGCCCACCATGCCGTGGTGAAAGTAGGAGCCCCGCACCTCCAGCCGCCCGATCTGCCCGGCGTAAAGCAGATGGCTGAAACGGGGCAGCACATTCACCCCGTGGGAAAACTCGGAGTTTTCCACCACCAGCTGGATGGACTCAAAATTGGCCGTCAGGATGCCCATCTCGTTGTTGTCGAACAGACAATCCCGCACCGTGAGCTGCCCCCCCTCCAGCCGGATGCCGGCCCCGTTGCGATGGGGCACCCGGGCACCGATGAAGGCCACGTTCTCCACCAGAATCCGCCCGCCCCGGATCACCCAGATGGCCTTACCCTCGGCGCTACGCCCCTGGGCCAGCAACTTCGGGCGCCCGCCGATACCTCGGATGGTGAGCTGGCGCTGGGTCCAGACCGCCACATCACCCGGATACTCGCCGGCGATGATCTCCACCACATCCCCATCCCGGGCCAACTTCGCCGCCTGGGCAACGCTACGCACCAACTCCCTGGGGCCCACCCTCCAGACAGCAGCGCAGGCATCCAGCCCAAACAACACGCCCCACGCCAGCACCAGCAGCCGGAGGCCCTGCCCCACACTGTGCAGCCCCACCCGATTTCGCAAAACCTGCCTCACGTCGTTCACACTCCCATCAAGGCCCCCAGTTTTCCCAAGGACTCCCCTAGAATACCGGAATGCCCACCACTGCCGCCTACCGAACACTGGAACTCCAACCGGGAGCCAGCGCCCATGACATCAAGCGCGCCTACCGGCGTCTGGCCATGCGCTGGCACCCGGATCGCAATCCGGCCCCGGAGGCCCAGGCACGTTTCCAGCAGATCCAGGCAGCCTTCGAACTGCGCCACACCCAGGCCCGACCTATCGCAGAGGAAACACCCGCCAGGGCGTCCGCCGACAACGCCCCACCGCCTGAGGCCCCAACACAGCCCACATCCCGGGGCGCCGACCTGCATCAGCCCCTGGAACTGGAGCTCCCCATCGCGGCCCTGGGCGGAACGGTGGACGTGCGGGTGGAGGGCCGGGTTCCCTGCGCCGACTGCGAAGGACAAGGCGAAATCCGTTATACCCGCAGCACCCTGTGTCCCCACTGCCACGGCAGTGGTCGGATACGCAGCCCCGGCGGCCTGAGCCCGTGCACAGCCTGCGACGGACGCGGCTTCACCACCCGCTTGCGCTGCCCCAGCTGTGACGGCCAGGGCTGGCAAATGGGCCTGCGCCAGCTGCATGTACAGATCCCCCCCGGCATGCTGCCCGGCGAGGAATTACGCATCGGCGGCCTAGGCTGCCCCTCCCCCGATGAAGAAGGCGACCCGGGCGACCTCTACCTGCGCCTGCAACTCAAGCCCCATCCCTGGCTGCGCCTTGAAGGACGCGACCTGCACCTGAACGCGCCAGTCAGCATCTTCCGGGCCCTGGCCGGAGGCGTGATCCAGGTGCCGGGGCTGGCTGGGCTGGTGGACGTGGAACTCCCTGCCCTGCTCCAGTCCGGCCCGGTCAGGCTGGCGGGCGCAGGCTATCCAGGCCGGGGCCCGCGCCCAGCGGGTGACCTGATGGTCCATCTGGAAGTACACTACCCGACCGAACTCACTTCAGAACAAAAGGCCGTGCTCGACATGGCCGATCAGGTGATGCGTTTGCGTCTGGCCGAACAAAACCCAGCCCTAGCCCGCTGGCAGGCCCTGCTGGACGCCCATCGCTAAAACACCTCCCCGAGCCCTTACACCGGCCCGCCGGTATCACCCCACAGAAGCTGTACCCATGTCCCGTAAAACCCCCGAACTCCTCGCCCCGGCCGGCTCCCTGGCCATGCTCGACACCGCCCTCGGCTTTGGCGCCAGCGCCATTTATGCGGGCCAGCCCCGCTACTCGCTACGGGTGCGCAATAACGACTTCGGCGACCTGCCGGTCCTGGCCGACGGCATCCAACGCGCCCACAGCCAGGGCAAGCAATTCTATGTGGTCGCCAACATTTATCCCCACGGGGCCAAGATCAAGACCTTCCTGAAGGACATGGCCCCGGTGGTCGCCCTGAAGCCAGACGCCCTCATCATGTCCGACCCGGGCCTGATCCTGATGATCCGCGAAACATGGCCCGAAATGCCGGTGCACCTCTCGGTTCAGGCCAACACGGTGAACGCTGCGGCCGTACGCTTCTGGAAAATGGCTGGCATCTCCCGGGTGATTCTGTCGCGGGAACTCTCCCTCGATGAAATCGCCAGCATCCGCCAGGATTGCCCCGATACCGAACTGGAAGTCTTCATCCACGGCGCCCTGTGCGTCGCCTACTCGGGCCGCTGCCTGCTCTCTGGCTACTTCAACCACCGGGATCCGAACCAAGGCACCTGCACCAACTCCTGCCGCTGGGAATTCAAGACCCACGCGGCCGGCACGGCCCCGACTGGCGATGTCTACCTGCTGGAAGAACCCCAAAAGCGGGCCGGCGAATACATGCCCATCGAGGAAGACGAGCACGGCACCTACATCCTGAACTCCAAGGATCTGCGCGCCATCGAGCACGTCCAGCGCCTCACCGAAATCGGCATCGACTCCTTCAAGATCGAAGGCCGCACCAAGAGCCCCTACTATGTGGCCCGCACCTGCCAGGCCTACCGCCAGGCGATTGACGACGCAATGGCCGGGCGCGGCCTCAACCCGGAACTCCTCGGCCAGCTCGAAGGGCTCGCCAACCGGGGTTACACCGACGGCTTCTACCAGCGCCACACTCCCCACGAACTGCAAAACTACCTGCGCGGCCACTCCGAATCCGGGCGCAGCATCTACGTGGCCGACGTCCAAGCCCGAGACAGCGCGAGCGGCCTTACCCGCCTCAGCTCCCGCAACGCCTTCGGCGTTGGCGACCGGCTGGAACTGATCGCCCCCCAGGGCAACCAAGTTTTCGTCATCGAACCCGGCACCCTGCTGGGCAAAGATAAAACCCCCGTGGATCGCATCCCCGGCAGCGACCACGAAGCCTGGCTACCCCTGCCGGAAGGGATGGAGGGTGCGTTCGTGGCACGCTTCCTTTAATTCCCCCACATCTAAACCGCAATAAAAAATCAGTATCCATACGCACAAACCCCCAGGCATCGGAATGACTTACCTGGGGGTTTGTGTTTTATTAGCGGATCACTGCCGCAAGATGCGCCAATTTACTACTCGGGGTGTCCCTCCGCCACTCACTGTGGTCCCGTAAGTTTTGGAGGCTCCCGTCACATCGGTGCCAATAATCTTGACGCTGCTCCCCACTTTAACCAGGGTGATATCCGCCAAGGCTTTGTCAGATGTAGCATACTGAATGGTGGAATATTTGGTATCCACCAAAGTGTAGAGCACGCTCTGGGCCGTCCCATACGACACCGAGTAGATCCGAGCACTCCCCGTCGGGTTGCAGGGGTCGTTGTTGTAGATATTGCCAACCCAGGACACCACACCGTCGTTGGCCTCGGGTGTGACGGTAATGCGCTCCTTGACCGAACCATTCACCCCTGCAAGGTCGTAGTACCACCCCATGGGTTTGGTGGCGTCCAGGGTGATGCCGCTGATCAGGCTGTTCACTTGGCTCATCTGGGCACGGGTAATCGGGAAAGACCCGCCAGAGGGTATATCCGTCTGATTATCTTCTGTTCCAAAAGCCGACGGTTTAGTCCCATCCCGTAGGGCATAAAAGGTCTGGGTTTGAGTATTGGCCTGATCCTGAGAGTGCAGCAGGCGCCCAGTCCCGACAAACACATAGCGCTTCAAGTCATCCGCCGAGTATTCAATCTTGGGTGCAACAGTCACCGGCTGCGCATTGCCGCTCGGATCACGAAGTTGGGCCAGCAGCGTGGGGCTCGGCACATCATCAGAATCGCTGGTGAAATCAAAGCGCCACACATTCCCCAGCAAATCACCGCCATACACATAATCCAAGGTGAAATCCGCATAGCTCTGGACGTAGCCTTCCACCTGGGCCAAACCTGCCGGGCTAGCCTCGGATCCCTCGCTGGTATAAATATCCTGGAGCAACTCCCCGGTTCGAGCATTCAACACAAACAGTGCCCCCCGCCCCTTACGATTACCGGAAGTGTTGTTATACCCCCCCGTCAGAATCACCACCCATCCCCACTTGCGGGTTTTGGCGATCAGGGGTTGCCCGAAGCTATAGCCCATATTGTTATGGGAGAACTCCCACAACACCTTGCCGGCCAACTGAGTTTCAGTCGCACTGGAGGGGAGCGAGGTCACATCCATCGCAACAAAGCTCTTACCTCCCTTACCTTGACCCACCACCAGAATGGTGCGCCAATCAGGATCACCCGAACGGCCATCAACTTTATTGAAGTCCACGTCACGAATCTCTGGCGTGGCGTTCATATAAAAATGGTGGGAGTAGTTAGTACGTGCCAAGGCCTGCAAGCCACTCATTTCAGGCGAGTCATCGGGGCCTGCAAACATGGAATAGGGGATCAATCCGAAAATCTCATCCCCAACCGAATCACTGCTGGCATCAAAAGCATGCAGCATCCCATCATTGGCCCCCACAAAAATCCGTGGCGCCCGATTCAAATAGGTGGATTTGAAGGTGGAGTAACCAGGGTTATAAGTATCAGCATAATCTGCACTCGGTGCCCCCAGATAAACCACCTTGGAGTCAACAATATCCCCCAGCAACTTTCCCCGCTGGCGATAGAGCTTGGTTTCGGTATCGGTACTCTCATTGGTCCGATTTCCGCGCAAGTATTCAAGGATGCGAGCGCCATCCGTATTATCGCCGGAAGCATTCGTAGTCGTCACACTCAAATTGAGCTTCTGCCGATTACTCAGATTGGAAAATCTGAAGGGCGTACCAAGCAACTGGGCCACACTCGGGGTGTTATTGGTCGCACTCTCGGGGGCCAGCGTGATGATCTTGCGTGCCGTATCCCAGCCAGACCCCGCAGCAACCGCATCCAGGCGAGCCGCTGCATCCCACGCCAGCGTAAGCTGAGGTTGCATATTTGAATCAAAGCCCGTAACCGTATAGGCCTTCAGATAGCCATACCAAGTGCTTGCATCGTAGCCCCCCTGGTAAGCGAATGCTCCGCCCGTGCTCGCATTAAGCTGAATATTCGAAAGCCCGATCCCTGCAGCAGCCCCTTGGCCTGCAGCAATGCTTTTGAAGGCGCTGATCAAACCGGAACGCATGCTCGCTGGAGTTGAGGCGCTGTAGTAATTATCAGGAATCGCAGATCCATCCAAAGTTCGCCCATTTGCATTCCAGGTATCAGTTGACGAATTAAACGGATAGGGGTCATCAGACACACTAGGCTTCTTGTACCCCCCGTACTTAGCCGCCAACCAAAATAGATTTTTACCGCTGGGGCTCCCCCCCTCCCTTACATCCATCCAATAGGTTGTAACGGTCTGCCTACCCGAAATATCACTTCGGATATCACTTGAGTGCGCATAGTACGCAAGCCCTGAAAGGAAATAACTCCCTTGATAAGAATGCATGGAGGCCAGCCCAGAAATCCCCTCCGCATCTCCAACCCGAGCCGTCCAAGCAGCTGTCGTCAACCCCGCCAGATCAGAGTCCACATCAGCAGGAATCGTCCCCTGCCCGCCAGAAAGCCTGAAGTCATAGGCCGTATTACTATCACCAATCCCAATGATGTAATTTTTCTTACAACTCAAAGCCCCACTGTTTGGATACAGTGCATCCTGAGCAGGATCATTCCATTCAGTAATGACAGGAAAACCATCACGCAAGGCAGCATTTACGCCTGAAGCATAAATCCCCGTAGGGCCCATGTTCTTATAATACTTTATTATATCAGCATACAGCTCACTCACCGGATCGTAATACTTATAAGCCCCCGATTTAAAGCCAAACATATTCAGATAATTAATTGTCCCGCTATTATCAACCCCAGCATCTACGGATTTCAACCCATAAGGATCAGAGAAGAATGCTCCTGTCTCAGTAATTTCAGACGCAATACTCTGAACTTTGGAGCGCATGACGCCACCAGGCTTGTCTGCGTTCGATACGTTATTTGCATCTTTCGCATCAGCCGTAGAAAGCAGCAGATATCCGAAAGAACCAAAATACATCTTATCCTTATACTGCTGCATTAACCCAACAGGCTTGTAGTAATACTTATCCCCAACCTTATATCTCTGACAATTAGACTCCAAAAGAGACTTTCCACCGACACTCTCATCAACACAAACCCTTACCCGAGCCTTGTAAACAAAATCACTATCTTTCCGACTATCTACAGCATCAATACCAAAGACAACGTCCTCGCCCTGCCCCCAGTTTTTTATAACCAGCCACCCATCATTTTTCACAACCCCGGTGACTTTATTTATAGGCACATAGCGATCAATGTAGCCCGTGTCGCTATAACCCTTATCATACAAAACCCTACGCAAAGTATTTTGGGTAGAGTCACCCTGCGGCGACGCGTAGGCCCTCTGCAACACAGTCTCTGTTGACGAAGGATCCGAAGAGTTAATCGGCTTATCAATAACTCTATGCCCCCCCGTCATCACCCACCGGAATATATCTATTCCTTGCATTGTAGCCCAGTTCATGAAATACCCACTCCACGGCCCTTTTTTACCGGTACAGCCGTAGCGATCCCCAGCAAAATCCGCCGGTTCAAAATAAGCTTTTTCTGAGTTATATGTATAACACTTGTTTTGATCGAAGTAGCCGATATAAGATGAACTCCCAGTCGTATCAAATACTTCTTTATATGCAGAAGTCACAGCTGTTGGAAATTCTACCGAAAGGGCCAAGGCTACATTTGCAGGCACATCCGAAGCACCAACAGGCTGGTCATACAAACTCGTTGCACCTGCGTTCAAGTCACTCGATGCAGCCAAAGCAAGCACCGAAAAAAAACCAGCAAACCCAGTTGACTGAAAAATAAATTTCACACCAACCTCCTTAATAACAAAAATAGTCACTTGACCTGCGTCGTCACAATAGCCTGGGTATAGGTCTGCGAATTTCTAAGGCCATCCGTACGCACCGTTACCCGATACAAGGGCATTGCAGTGGAGCCTGGTTTGTTGCTGCGTGCAGAACCACCCACTTCAAAGTTATTGGAAATGGCGCACCGGGCCTCAGTGACGGCGCCATAGTCAGTACACATCCGTTCAATTACAAAGCGCACTTTGTTGTTCTCAATCGTCACCGATGGGGTTCCGGTGGAAAACACAGTATCTGAAGTCGGGGAAGTCCCCTTGAGAATCAAGGGGACACCATTGGCATCCGCCTCCAGCAGGCGGGGTACATAATTAAGTGCCTTCCAGTTGCTCCGGTAGGTGCATGAGCCAGAGGCCGCCGCAGAATCACAGCCCGCATCCGAATCTGCATAGGAAATGAAGTCTGTCGTCAGGAACTTTCCGAACGCAGTGTTCATACCCACCGTGCTCGCGTTCAAAGACTGGCGCTTGAAAGCAATATTCCCCGCCAGCAAGGCGGAGGTATCCACCGAGCGCAGCAGCGACAAAGATCCCAGCATCATGATCACCAGAACCACCAGAACCACCGTGAGCACAGCCCCCGACGCAGCACGACGCCTAGCAAGGCGCGTGAAATCCGGATAATGGGAATTTTTTTTCATCACACCCACTCCGATCATGACTTGGGAATCAGTTTCATGTTGCGCAAGGGAATGACCCAATCAAACACCTGGTACTGATAGCCCTTTTCTGATGAACTCAGGGTCCGGGTGTACTTGAGGGTATCGCCCAGATCACTAAACAAGGTGATCGAGGACTGGGCTGCATCGCTATTAACGTATTGGGACGAGCGCAGCACCAAACCCAGGCGAATAGCTTTGATCTGGTCTATCTTTTGAGCTGTAGCGGCAGCGCCCCCCATCAACGTGGACAGCGTCCAGCCCGTTGTTGCCGGAGAAATCCAGCTATCGATCACATTATCGTTTGCAGTACCACCACCACCGCCATCATCAACTCCATACAAAGCCTTGATCATGAAAACGTTTTCACCAATGCTCAGGGTAGCCCGACGGTTCAGCAGGTCTAGATCTACCAACTCGTTATTACTGTTAACCCCCAGCAAGGACAAGATCGGCTGATCTTCTCGCCCCAGATGGAAGGCTGAAGGGCTGTTTGATGTGGACGCCAAAGCGCCGTAAGTTGTCGAGTTGATCGTTACCGTGGTGTACGATGCGCTGGCTCCAGTCACAGCACCTTCAGCAGGCACCACATTCAGCCCATAATTGGGGTCATTGATCAACGTGCCTGTTGAAGTGGATGTAGCCGCTTGCACAATCTGACAGCCGCCCAAATCTCCGCTGACATCCTGAGGAACCGCCAGAAACAGATCGGTCGCACTTTCGGTGGCATTGCGCAGCCCCACACCAATGGCGTTTTTCATGACCAAGGTGGTCCCGGTCGAGTCGAAAGGTACGCCACGATTACCGGAAGCCGAAGCCCCCGCCATCAGCACAATCACATCGGAACCGCTTGAACCACCGCTCAAAATCCCCACCGGCAAGACCCGTATGTTTTGGGGGACAGACGCAAACGGCGCATCAAATGCGGCCTCCCGGGGCAACAAAGCGGTGCCACTCTTGGTTGCACTGATTCGACACCCCCAGACATTCCGCCCCTGCACCAGGGACGCTCCAGCTTGTTGAATCAGCATGTCCAGGCTGGCCCCCACAATGGAAGCCGTCTGGGATGCATCCGCCGACCCGCTCAAACTGCGTCGAAAAGCCTCGCTGGCTGAATAAGACTTGAGAATCACGATGGAGGCCACGATCCCCACAGCCACCCCAATCAGGGCTTCCACCATGGAAATACCGCGCTGCCTCCTCAGCCCCAAGTCAACAAGTCCATTACGCCCATTGCTCATCTGCTTGCCCTCAGAACAACATTGCCTGGGTGACATACTTGCCATGGCGTACATCCGTAGCCTCACCAGAAGATCCGGGCATGTCCCACTCAAGCCTCACTGTTGCAATCCAGGTATCTGCCGTCACCGTATTTGAGAAGGTCACGGATGCGGTTGCATTAGGAAGCTTGGCATTCCCCTTAACCCGGTTGTTGTACCAGTCCAAATATTTGGAGCCATTCGCTGCAAAATCAGTACGTACTGTAGACATGCTTGAGGCGTTCATCTTTCCAATCAACTCGTCTGCCAACATGGCGGCCTCGGTGCGAAACCGGCTATCGGTGGCAATGGACATGGCCGATGCCTGAAAACCCAGCATCCCCAGCAGCCCCAGCGAGAAGACCACGAGTGCAACCAGCACCTCAAGCAATACGAAACCGCCTGTAACTCGATTTCTTTTCATAGCGGCACCTTAATCAACTTCCCGC
>JAJTBM010000420.1 GCA_021286885.1 Rhodocyclales bacterium | reverse complement strand
CCCGGGGCGCCGCTTGCAGCCGGCCCGCCAGGATCTGTTCGGCAAACATTTCAGCGGTGCGCGCAGCCGCAGCGGTCATGATGTCCAGATTGCCCGCGTACTTGGGCAGGTAATCCCCCAGGCCTTCCACTTCCAGATAGAGGGAAACCCGGTTGCCATCAAACACCGGCCCATTCACCAGCCGGTAGCCGGGCACGTACTTCTGCACTTCCAGAATCATGGCCTGCACCGATTCGATGATGCGGGCCTGATCCGGCTCGCCTTCCACCAGGCAATGCACCGTGTCGCGCATGATGAGCGGCGGTTCGGCGGGGTTGATGATGATGATGGCCTTGCCCTTTTCGGCGCCGCCCACTTTCTCTATCGCGCCGGCAGTGGTGCGGGTGAATTCATCAATGTTCTTGCGGGTGCCGGGGCCGGCGGATCTGGAGGCCACCGTGGCGACGATTTCGCCGTACTTCACCTTCTGCACCCGGCTCACCGCCGCCACCATAGGAATGGTGGCCTGGCCGCCGCAGGTGACCATGTTCACATTCATCTCTCCCCGCCCCACATGGGCCAGCAGATTCACCGGAGGCACGCAGTAGGGGCCAATGGCGGCGGGGGTCAGGTCGATCATCAGCACCCCCAGGGCGTTCAGCTTGCGGCTGTTTTCGGCATGGACGTAGGCGGAAGTGGCGTCGAAGGCGATCTGGATGCGGTCTTCCTGCACGTGGGGCAGGAGCCCATCCACCCCCAGGGCGGTGGTCTTGAGGCCCAGGGCGCGGGCCCGGGCGAGGCCGTCGGAATCAGGGTCGATGCCCACCATCCAGACCGGCTCCAGCACCGGGCTACGCTGGAGTTTGTAAAGCAGATCGGTGCCGATATTGCCCGGCCCGATCAGGGCACATCTGATTTTTTTGCTCATGTTCAATTTCTTCTCGTGCTTGCGCTGTTGGGGGCTTGAAGGCTGGGGCGCGGCGCCTTAGCCAAACAGGGCCCGGACTTCGCCCAGACCTTCGATGCGTGCCACATAGGCCTCTCCCGGGCGGGCCTGCACCATGGGGCCCAGGGCGCCCGTGAGCACCACATCACCAGCCCGGAGGGGACGGCCACAGCGGGCCATCACATTGGCCAGCCACACCGCCGCATTGAGCGGGTGGCCCAGGCAGGCCCGCCCATTGCCCCGGGACAGCACCTCCTGGCCGGCCAGCAGCTCCATCCCACAGGCGGCCAGATCCACATCTGCCAGGCGCCGAGGCTGGCCCCCGAGCACGAACAGGCCACTCGAAGCGTTGTCTGCCACGGTGTCGAGGAACTTGATGTCCCAGCCAGCAATTCGGCTATCCACCACTTCCAGGGCGGGCAGCACGTATTCGGTGGCGCGGATCAGGTCGGCAAAGGTGTGATGGGCATGCGTCAGGTCGCGCCCCAGCACCAGGGCCACCTCGGCCTCTACCTTGGGCTGAATCAGCCGCCCTGGCGGAATGGGCTCTCCATCCCCCACCGCCATGTCGGCAAACAGCATCCCGAAATCCGGCTGATCCACCCCCAACTGGGCCTGGACAGCCCGGGAGGTGAGGCCGATCTTGCGCCCCACCAGGCGGCGCCCTTCGGCCAGCCAGCGGCGGGTGTTGAGCTCCTGGATCTGATAAGCGCCATCCCCGTCGCCCACCGCCAGACGCCCCCGCAGGGGCGGCACGGGCTGGCCCGTCTGGTGGGCCTGATACAGCAGATCAGCGGCAGCCTGGGGGCTCAGGAGGGGCGCGGCATCCATCTCGGGGGCCCTCATTTGAGCAGCTTCCAGTGGTTGTTCTCGACCTTGACCAGCACGATGGCGGCCGGGTCATAGCCGGCATGGTCGGCGCTGCTCATGCCATACACGCCGTTCACCCCCACCAGCCGGCCACTTTTTTCGATGCCCTCCCGCACGGCAGCGCGGAATTCGGGCGTACCCGGTTTGGCCTTGCCCTTGAGGGCCGTCTGCAAGCCCGCCTGGGCCAGCAGCCAGGCATCCCAGGAGGCCCCCGCGAAGGTGGAGCGGGAATCAGGACCATGGCGGGTTTCCAGATCCTTCACAAAAGCGGCGCCGCTCTTGCGAGTGGGATGATTCTCCGGCAGCTGCTCGGCCACCAGCACCGGCCCCACCGGAATCACCGCCCCTTCCACCGCCTTGCCCCCAACCCGCAGAAATTCCTTGCTGGTGACGCCGTGGGATTGGTAAATCTTGCCCTTGTAGCCCCGCTCCCGCAGGGTGATCTGGGGCATCGCGGCGGGGGTGCCGGAAGCCCCCACAAAGATCACGTCCGGCTTGGCCGCCATCAGCTTGAGCGCCTGGGCCTGAACGCTGGGATCGGTTCGCCCATAGCGCTCGGTGGCGACGATCTGGAGCTTGCCCTCGCTGGCTTTCACCAAAGACTTGAGCAGCAGCTCCCCCCAGGAATCGGAAAAACCGATGAAACCCACCGTACGGGCGCCGCTTTCCACCATATCGGCCACCACCCGGTTCACCATCAGATCGGCGGAGGGCTCGCTACGGAACACATAGCCGCGCTTGTCGCCGGCCACATCCAGGGGCGCCACCGACACCATGGGGGTTTTCTCGCCGTTGGCCACATCGGCCATGGCCATGGCGGTGCTGATCAGATTAGGGCCGAGGATCACGTCCACCTTGTCTTCGGAGATCAGCTTGCGCACGTTCTTGACCGCATTGGTCGGGTCAGTGCCATCGTCCAGCACGATGAAGTTGAGCTTCTCGCCCCCCAGGCTGGTGGGGAACAGGGCCACCGCCTTGCGGGTTTCGGCCCCCAGGGCGGCCGCGGGGCCGGTGAGGGACGCAATCACCCCCACGTTGATGTCGGCATGGGCCAGCGGGGCGCCCGCGAGCCCCAGCAGCAGGGGCAGAACGCGCAGGGATGTGCAGAT
>JAJTBM010000014.1 GCA_021286885.1 Rhodocyclales bacterium | reverse complement strand
TTCAGCACCACATCGGCCAGCGTCAGCCCCGCTACCTCTGCAATGCGGGCGCCCGTGACCATCTGCACGGCAATCATCCACCGCACATCGTCATCCAGGGTGCGGCATAACTGGGCCAACCTCGACCAATCAGCAGCCGCAAGCGGGCTCCCCTCTTCAGCGTCTTGCCCCTCGCCCCTGATGGTGTGTTTCTCAAAGGGATTCCCCACCGTTGCGGTGAGTTCCTTTTCCAGGGTGTAACGCTCAAAAACCGCACGCAAGTCATTCAGACGGCGGCGCACGGTCGTTGTTTTGACTCCCCGGGCGCGTTCGTAGGCGATGTAAGCCCGGACATCACCCCGGCGAATCTCCAGCACCGGCTTATCCTTCACAACCTCAATGAATCCGCTGATGACGCGGGCGGCATAGGTGCGCCGCTCCTCGCTGTCTCCCTTCTGGTGGCAGCTTAGATACACCTCTAGGGCATCGTGGAGCGTGTCCGCCTTCGGCTTGAGCAGGCCCAGGGCCGCACACTGCACGGGGGTCAAATACTCGGAGACATCCGCGTTACGGTAGGTGTCTTCACAATCCCCCGCGTAGGCTTCCCGGGCCTCTTGCATGGGGGCAAAGAGGGCGTCAAGGGCGGCTTCGTCCTGATCGCTGGCGGGTACGTGGGGGGTCAAACCATACTTGCGCAGCAACTCCAGGGCTTGAGCCTTGGCAGCAGCGGGGGATGCGGTGGGGTCAGCCCGCAGGAGTTCCCATTCTCGTTCGTACTGCGCATTCAGGCGCTTGACCTTCTTCAGGGCTGTTGCGGGGTCAGCGGTCCCCAGGGGAACCTTGATTATCTTGACCGGGAGCCTATCGCGCAGGTCCAGCGGGACCGCCCGCTGATAGTAAAACAGTCCGTTTTTGCGAAGCTCGGTGTAACGAATGGCCAAGATGAGAAGGGAGCGGGTAAGCCGCTTGAGTCGCCGTGTCATGTGGTCCTCTACCATAGGAATACCACAGACAACACCGAAACCAGGGCGTAACCTACTGATTTCAAAGTGAAACAACGATTAATTCTGGTGCCGGTGAAAGGAATCGAACCCTCGACCTTCGCATTACAAGTGCGCTGCTCTACCAACTGAGCTACACCGGCAATCTTTTAGTTTAAAGTACCGGACGCATCCGAGATTTCATGCATTCCGGAAGGGCGCAGGCCTGGATCAGGGGCGCCCGCTTCAGCGCGTGCTGAAGGAAGGCCGGATTATAAACACAACTGATGATTAATTGCAGTCGGGAAGATGCATGTCTAACGCAAATCCTCAAACCGCGCCCGCATCCTGTACCTGTCAGCCCCCGCTCAAGCCTCTGCGCATGCTGTTTGTAGATCCGTCAGCCTCGGACGTGGCCAAGCTGCTGGGGATTTTTATTGCATCGGGCTATCAACCCAGTCACCAGCAGGTCGCCACCCTTGAGGGCCTGGAGCGTGCGCTTGAGCATGCGCGCTGGGACGTGCTCCTGTGCGACCCCATTCTGCCGGGCCTGGATGCGAATACGGTGCTCCAGCAGGTGCGCAACCAGCAGCTCGATCTGCCGGTAATCATGGTGTCAGCGGGCTTGCGCGGGGAAGAGGCGATTGCTGCCATGCGCGCAGGCGCCCACGACTCCCTGAGCAAAAACAGCCTGGATCGCCTGGTACCCGCCGTGGAGCGGGAACTGCGGGAAGCGGCCAACCGCCACGAAAAACGCCTGGCCGAACAAACCCTCAAGACCAACGAAGAACGCCTGCGCGCCTTGACCGACAACATCCCGGGGGTTGTGTTCCGGATGGGCTACCTGCCCGGGGGTGGGCTGGGTTTCCAGTACCTCAGCGAAGCCGCCTGGATGCTGTTCGGCAGCACGGCGGATGCGCTGATCAAGTCGCCCCAGGGCTGGCTGCACTGGCTGGTCAAGGAAGATAAACCCAGCTTCCTGGAAGCCGTCGCCAACTCAGCCATGCATCGCACCACCCTCAACTGGGAAGGGCGCATACGGCTGATCACCAATGAACACAAGTGGATCAATCTGCGCAGTTCGCCACGCAACACCGAAGACGGGCGCCAGATGATCTGGGAAGGGGTGATGTGGAACATCACCCACAGCAAGCGCGCCGAGCTGGATCTGCGGGAATCCCGCGCCCAACTGGCTGCCCTGTCCAACCACCTGCAAAACATCAAGGAAGAGGAACGGGAGCGCATCGCCAGGGATGTGCACGATGTGCTGGGCGGCACCCTGGTGGCCATGCGTTTTGAAAACGCCATGCTGGGCGGCCGCATCACCTCCGACCCGGCCCGGGCCCGCAAGCACTCGGACAGCCTGGAGGTGTTGATCAACGATGCCATTGCCACCGTCGGGCGCGTCACCCGGGAGCTGCGCCCTGGCATCTTGAAAGACTTCGGGCTCGCGGCCGCCATTGAATCCCATGGGCAGGACTTCACCCAGCGCACCGGCATCCCCTGTGAGATCCTGTGTGTCGACGACGAACCGTCCCCCGAATACGCCACCGCCCTCGCCCTCTTTCGGGTGTTCCAGGAGGCGCTCACCAACGTCAGCAAGCACGCCCAAGCCAAGACCATTCAAGTTCGACTCATGCAGGAAGAAGACTGGCTCGTGCTGGAAATTGCCGACGATGGCAAGGGCTTTGCGGCAGAAGACCTGCGCAAGCCGCGCTCCTTCGGGCTGCGCGGGATGCGTGAGCGCCTGGGCAGTTTGGGGGGCACCATGGAAGTCAGCCCCGCCCTGCCCCACGGTACCCGCCTGACCCTGCGCGTTCCTCTCAAACCTGAAGTCTCCGACGATCCCATCAACCCCGCCGCCTGGAGTGCCACCTTATGAGCCCCCCCCTTCGTGTCCTGATCGCCGATGACCACGCGATAGTGCGCCAAGGCTTGCGCCAGATCCTGTCTGAGACCCCGGATCTGAGCGTGGCCGGGGAGGCCGAAAACGGCATCCAGGCGGTACAGCAGGTGCGCAATGGCAAATGGGATGTGGTGCTGATGGATGTCTCCATGCCCGACCGCAACGGGATCGACGCCCTCAAGATCATCAAGAAGGAATTCCCGCGCCTGCCCGTGCTGATCCTGAGCATGTACCCGGAAGAGCAATACGCAATTCGCGCCCTCAAGGCCGGCGCCTCGGGCTATCTCACCAAGCAGAGTGCCCCGGAACTGCTGGTCACCGCAATCCGCCAGGTCGCAAGCGGCAAGAAATACGTCAGCCCATCCCTGGCCATGGAACTGGCCAATGCCATCGGCGAAGACAGCGAACGCCCGGCCCACGAAAAGCTCTCGGATCGGGAATACCAGACCCTCTGTATGATCGCCTCCGGCAAAACGCCCACCGAGATTGCCGAGGCCCTCAACCTGAGTGTGAAAACGGTGAGCGTGTACCGGGCCCGGCTGCTGGAGAAGATGAACCTGCGCAACAACGCTGAACTCACCCATTACGGCCTCAAGCACGGGCTTGCGGATTAATTTTTTGTCATAAAAAACACTCGGGCTTTGTCCGTAACAAGGCCTGACCTTCTCAAGCTTGCACCCGCAAGGGCAGATGCTAGATTTTTCGATCATGACAAATGCATGAATCGAAAGCCTGCCCGTGCCCTGCTCTGCCCAAGCCTCCCGCCGCCCGACACCGGGCGCAGCCCGCCTCATGGCGCTGGCCCTGCTCTGCACGCCCCTCGTGGGCTGGAGCGCGCCTCCGCTGGGGCGTTTGTTCTTCACCCCCGAAGAACGCCAACAGCCTCCCCAGGCTGCCGCGCCCGCCCCCGCCCCCGTCGACGTCACGCCTGAAGCACCGCCCACCCTGGCCACCCAGCGTCTGGACGGGATCGTGCGCCGGGTGCGGGATGGACGCACCATCCTGTTCCTGGACGGTCTGGCCGAATACCGCCCGGCCCAGATTCAGGCCGACGGGCAGATCCGCTTCAAATCCGAAACCGGCACCCGGCTCCTGGCCCGGATCGGCGCCAGCACCCGCCCGGCCCCATGAAACGTCAGCACCAGCGCGGCATGATCTTGCCCGCCCTCGCCCTGCTGGCCGCCCTGGGCAGCCTGGGCTGGCTGCTGCAGCATCAGGATGCCCTGGGCTCCCCATCCCGGCGCCAGCTTGCCCAGCTGCTGCGCACCGCCCGCGCCCTCGAAACCGCTCGGGATGCGCTGCTCGGCTATGGGGCCAGCTACCGGGAACAAAGCCACGACCACTCGGATTATGGCTACCTGCCCTGCCCCGACATCGACGGGGATGGCTCATCCGAAACCTGCGGCCAGCAAGGCCTGGCCAGCCTGGGGCTACTCCCTTACCGCACCCTCAATCTGCCAGATCTGCGGGATGGGCACGGAGAATGCCTGTGGTACGCCGTGGCGGGCAGCTTCAAAAACAATCCCAAGCCCCGCACCCTCAACGGGGATAGCCCGGGCCAGTTCCGCCTGGTGGATGACGCAGGCCAAACGCTCATGCTGGCGGGGGATGAACAAGGGCTGGCTGCCGCCCTCATCATCGCCCCCGGCCCACCGCTAGCTACGCAACAACGCACAGACGGGCAACGCACCTGCCCCCAGCCCGCCCATGTGGCCGAATACCTGGAAGCCCTCACCAACGCCAGCAGCAGTGGAACGCTTCAGCTCGCCAAGCCCGGCAGCCAAAACAACGATCAGATCATGAGCATTACCGGCGGACAGATCTTCACGCTACTGCGCCGGCGCCCGGGCTATGCCACGTATCTGGAACAGCTGATCAAATCCCTCGCCCACTGCGCCCGGGAACTACCGGCCCCCATCCTGCTGGAAACACCCATCGGCTGGAGCGGCCTGGAACTGGGCCAGCTGCCCGCCTTTGAAAACCTCAACGGCAACTGTCGCAGCGAAACCTTACGGGACGGCGCCAACAACTGGCGCCCCCAAACCCGTTACGTCCGCTGCACGAATGGCACCACCTGCCTGCAAGCCGGCACCTGCCGAGGCGCGCTGATCATGGCAGGCAGCGCAAGCCCCAGCCAGCACCGGCGCAACACCACGCCCGACACCCCACCCGATCTGCATCAATACCTGGAAGAGGACACCCTCGCCCTGCTTCCACTGCACCAGCTTCCAGCGGCCAGCCTGAACCTGAACGGGAGCGCCGCCAGCCACGACATCGCCTACTGCTTGCCCTAAGGAATCACCGGAATGCCGCAACCCCTGCCCGCCTCCTCCCTTACCCCGCATCGTGCCCGGGGCTTTACCCTGGTCGAGATGGCCATGGTGTTACTCATCCTGAGCCTGCTGGCGAGTGGGCTGGTCAGTGGGCTGTCCAGCCACATGGCACGCCGCCAGGAACAGGCCACCGACGCGGCCCTGGAAGAAACCCGGGATGCGCTGCTGGGCTTTCTGGTGCGCAAGGGCTATTTCCCCTGCCCCGCCCGCAGCGGCATGGATGGCACCGAAGATCGCAATGGCAGCAGCGGCACCTGTACCCGCAGCCGGGGCCTGCTCCCCTGGGCCACCCTGGGAGTAAGCGGCCTGGATGGCTGGGACCGGCGCATCCACTACGCGGTGCACAGCAGCTTCAGCACCTCCCTCAGCGCCAGCTGGACGGCCCTCAACGGCACAGCCTCCGGCACCCTGAGCATTCAGACCCGTAACCCGGACGGCAGCGAACAGAGCCTCACCAGTACCGATGGCAAGGCCGTGGTGCTGTTTTTATCCCACGGGCCCAACGGGCTGGGCGCCACCGACGCCCGGGGGAGCACCCTCCCCATGCCGCCCAACGGCAGCGACGAAGAACAAAACGCCCTCAGCACCAGCACCCGGATCTACAGCCGCAGTCTGTCCCTCAATCCCGATACGCCGGGCGGCGCCTTTGATGACCGGGTAAGTTGGATCTCGCCCAACCTCATCGCCCTGCGCCTGATCCAGGCCGGCAAGGAACCCTGAAATCCGTACAACAACAAGCATCCAGCCACGCCCCCGCAGAACGAGGCGGAGCCCGCCAGCAGGCAGCTCCTTTCATATGCTCACACTGTTCCGAGGAGACTTTCCATGCATCGCATGTACAACAACAACGCGCCCCTGCATCAACCACAAAGAGGCTTCACCCTGGTGGAAATGGCCGTGGTACTGGTCGTGATCGGCCTGCTGCTGGGCGGGGTGCTCAAGGGGCAAGAGCTGATCAACAGCGCCCGGGTCAAGAATCTGGTGAATGATTTCCGCACCACCGCAAGCCATCTGCACACCTACCAAGACCGCTTCCGCAGCCTACCGGGGGATGACCCCGGCGCAGCCGCGCACCTGGCCGGGGCGATCACCGCCAGCACGGGGGGCACCGTGGGCAACGGGCGGGTGGATGGGAACTGGAACTCCACCACCGCAACGGATGAATCGCTGCTGTTCTGGCAGCACGTACGCCTGGCCAATCTGGCGGGCGGGGATGGCCGCAACCCGGGGGCGGAAGGGATGGACGTCACCACCTGGCTGCCGCGCAATGCGGTGGGTGGGCGGATCGGCGTGACCAGCACCAGCCCGATCACCGGCTGGGGCGGGAGCCTGTTTGTGTGTCAGGACAACATCAGTGGCCGGCTCGCCCAGCAGGTGGACATCAACATGGATGATGGCTTGCCCAACACCGGCAGCGTGCGCCTGATGGCCAACGGCAGCGCGACTAGCGCCGCCATTGCCCCCGCAGATCTGAATGAAACTACCTTGTACACGGTGTGTACCTCGGCCTGACACGCGGCCCGGCGCTGCCTCCACCCCAGCGGATGGGGACAGCGCCCGCGGAGATTACAAGCCCTTGAAGAGGCGGATTTCAGCGTTGGCCAGCTGGGCCGGGGTGCCCAGCAAAACCAGCACATCCTCCAGCTCCAAGCGGGTTTCGGGCACCGGATCGACCACCCGGATGCGCTGGCGCCGCACCGCGCTCACTTCTACCCCCGACTCGTCGATCATCAGCTCGGCCAGGGTCTTGCCGATGGCGTAGGCGCCCGCATCCAGCACCACCGAGTGCAGGCGTTGCTGCTGGCGCTCTTCGAGACTTTCCTCGTGCAAGTCGGCGCCCCGGTAGATGCCGCGCAGCAGGTGATAACGCTCGGAGCGGATCTCCCGGATGCGCTTCTGGATGCGCGGCAAGGGCACCCCTATCAGCGCCAGGGCGTGGGAAGCCAGGATAAGGGCCGACTCCACCGACTCAGGCACCACTTCGGCGGCACCGGCCTGCTGGAGCTTTTCCAGATCCATCTCGTCGTAAGTCCGCACCACTACCGGCACATCCGGGCGGCAGCTGCGCACCTGGCTGATGGCCCGTAGGGCCGACGCCGTATCCGCATAGGTCACCACCACCACCGAAGCCCGGGAAATGCCGGCCGCCATGAGCGTCTCGCGCTTGGCCGCATCGCCAAACACCACGGTTTCGCCCGCCGCAGCGGCCTCCCGCACCCGTTCCGGATCCAGATCAAGGGCGATGTAGGTAATGCCCTCCTGCTCCAGCAAACGCCCCATGTACTGGCCGTTACGCCCGAAACCGCACAGGATGGCGTGCTTGTCCACAAACATGGACTGGGTGGCGATGGTGGTCAGCTGCAGGGAACGGCTCATCCATTCGGAAGGCACCAGGCGCAGCACGATCTTCTCGCTGTATTGGACCACAATGGGCGCCAGCAGCATCGAGAGCACCAGAGCCGCCACCACCACCTGAGACAAGGCCGGGGGCAGCAGGCCGGCCCCGTCGATTTCAGACAGCAGCACGAAACCGAATTCGCCACCGGCACACAGCCACAAACCGGTGCGGGTCGCCGTCCCCTGGGCGCTGCCCAGCACCCGGGAGGCCCCCAGGGCGATCAGGAACTTGAACAACAGGAGGGCCGCCAGCATGGCCAGCACGGCGGGCAGGCTGCGCAGAATCTGGCCCACATCCAGGAACATCCCGACCGTGACAAAGAACAGCCCGAGGAGCACATCGCGGAAGGGCTTGATGTCTTCTTCCACGTGGTAGCGGTATTCGGTTTCGGAGATCAGCATCCCCGCCAGGAAAGCACCCAGGGCCATGGACAAGCCCGCCGATTCGGTCAGCCAGGCCAGCCCCAGGGTGATGAACAGCACGTTCAGCATGAAGAACTCGGCCGAGCGGCGCTTGGCCACCTGGAAGAACCAGCCGCGCATCAGCTTCTGACCAAAGAACAGCACCAAAGACAGCACCAGCACCGCCTTGAGGCCCGCCACCGCCAGAATCCCCATCAGCGCATCGGCCGGCATCGCAAAAGTGGGGATCAGGATCAAAAGCGGCACCACGGCCAGATCCTGAAACAGCAACACGCCGATGGTCTCGCGCCCGTGCTTGGAATCCAGCTCCAGCCGATCAGACAACAGCTTGGACAAAATGGCCGTGGATGACATGGCCAGAGTACCGCCCAAAGCAAAGCTCGGCCCCCAGCCCAGGCCTGCCAGCCCGCCCACCAGCATCACCAGCAGGATGCAGCTGAGCACCTGAATGCCCCCCAGACCAAACACGATGCGCTTCATGCTGAACAAACGCGCCAGGGAGAACTCCAACCCGATGGTGAACATCAGAAACACCACCCCAAACTCCGCCAGATAGCGCGCACCGCCCGTATCGGGCATCAGACTCAGAGCATGGGGGCCAACCGCCGCCCCCACCATCAAATAGCCAAGCACCGGCGGCAGGTTCAGGGTACGGAAGACTCCGACTACAAAAACAGCGCCGGCAAGAAGAATGAGGACCAGTTCCAGGGTGTTGATCATGGGTTCTCGTAAGGGGGCCGGAGTGGGCCTAATAGTCGATCTGCTATACTCCAGCCCCGATTATACCTGCGCAGTTCTTTCGCCTAAGCCGAGTACCATGCATTCCGAACTCCTCCCCCTGGCACGCCGTGTCCTGCAGATTGAAGCCGAAGCCATCACCACCCTGGCCGAGCAACTGGACGACAGCTTCATCCGGGCAGTGGATCTGATCATGGCATCCCATGGCCGGGTGATCGTGTGCGGAGTGGGCAAGACTGGCCACATCGGCCGCAAGTTCGCCGCCACCCTGGCCAGCACCGGCACCCCCGCCTACTTTGTGCATGCCGCCGAGGCCGCCCACGGGGATCTGGGCATGATCACCGCCCAGGATGTGTTGGTCGCCCTCTCGTACTCCGGCACGGGCGAAGAACTGCTCAAAATCGTGCCCCTCATCAAACGCCAGGGCGCCCGGCTGATCGCCATCACCGGCAACCCCGAATCCACCCTGGCTCAAGAGGCCGATGTGCATCTGAATGCCCGTGTGCACGAAGAGGCCTGCCCCCTGAACCTGGCCCCCACCGCCAGCACCACTGCCACCCTGGCCCTGACCGACGCCCTGGCCGTGGCCCTGCTCCATCTGCGGGGTTTTGGCCCGGATGACTTTGCCCGCTCCCACCCGGGCGGCGCCCTGGGCCGCCGGCTGCTGACCCACGTCAGCGACGTGATGCGCACCGGCAGCGCCCTGCCCCAGGTGGGCGAAGAGGCCCTGCTCTCCGAAGCCCTGCTCGAAATGACCCGGGCTGGCATGGGCATGACGGCCATTGTGGATGCCGACCAGCGCATCCGCGGGATCTACACCGACGGCGACCTGCGCCGCACCCTCGCTTCGGGCTGTGACTTCAGCAGCGCCCGGGTCCAGGATCACATGGGGCGCAACCCGCGCACCATCACCGCCCGCGCTCTGGCCGTGGAAGCCGCCGAGATGATGGAACGCCTGCGCATCAGCCAGCTGCTGGTGGCCGACGCCGATGGCCGGCTGGTGGGGGCCCTCAATCACCACGATCTGATGCTGGCCAAGGTCATCTGATGAACGGACGCGGCCATAGCCTCTTTCCCCTGGTAGTGCTGATCCTGCTGGCAGGCGTATCCATCTGGCTGGAGCGCTCCACCAGCCAGGAGCAACGCGGCAAGGATGCCCAACTCCAGCACGAACCCGATTTTTCGATTGATCAGTTCACGCTGCATCGCTTCGACCAGACCGGCAAGACCCAGTACATCCTGCGGGGCGAGCATCTGGTGCACTTCCTGGACGATGAGACCAGCGAAGTCACCCGCCCACGCCTGGAATACCTGAACCGTCCGGAACCCATGCACCTGGAATCCGAGAAAGCCACGGTCAACAAGGAAGGAGATGTGGTTGTGCTGACCGACAAGGTCTACGCCCGCCGCGCCCCCTATCAAGGCAAGCCGGAATCCACGCTCAACACCGAGCGCATGACGATCTGGCCCGACGACGAAAAAATGCGTACCGAAACCCCCGTCACCCTGACCCAGGGCCAGACCGTGATCACCGCCGACCGGATGGACACCCATAGCCTCTCCGGTGAGATCCGACTCCAGGGCCGGGTCAAGGGCATCCTCTACCGCTCAAGCCAGACGCCGCCGAAACCATGAAAAAAAACCACTGGCAGATTCTGATTGCCACTCTGCTCGCTCTGGGCAGCCTGTCGGCCCACGCCGAAAAGGCCGACCGCAGCAAACCCGTCAACATCGAGGCTGACCGAGTCAGCGTTGATGACAAGAACAAAGTACATGTCTTCGAAGGCCGCGTCGTCCTGACTCAAGGCACCCTCACTCTGCGTAGCGACAAACTGGTGGTCACCCAGGATGCCGAAGGCTATCAACGGGGTGTTGCCACGGGCGGCCCCGGCGGCCTGGCCCACTTCCGTCAGAAGCGGGAAGGCAAGGACATCTGGGTGGATGGCGAGGGCGAGCGCATTGAGCACGATGGCCGTAGCGAGCTGACTCAGTTCTTCCTGCGCGCCCATGTCAAGAACGGCAGCGACGAAGTCCACGGCCAGTACATCCAGTACAACGGGGTAAGCGAAACTTATCTGGTCACCAATGGCCCGAACGCCACCACGCTACCCAGCCAGCAGGCCCGCGTGCAGGTCACGCTGCAACCCAAGAAGAAAGACGCAGAAACCAAGCCCTGAGCCCTTCTTCAACTGCTGCACAACAACATCAAACGCCATTTGCCCCTCGCAAATGGCGTTTTTGTTTGACCTTGAGTACGTGACGCAAAACTCGACAGCCGCCCCTCCGCCTGCTCCAATTATTCACACACCTACCTAAAAAAGCTTTTATAACAACAAGATCAGCCATGCCTGTCACATTTGTGCAACGCAACAAAAAGCTATTGACAGCCGGATCAAGGGCCATATAATTGGAGCCATGTTGCGATGCACCAGAAACGCGGGGCGTTGCAAGGCTGATTCCATAATGCGCCACCCATTCAAGGAGATTGTCATGACCACCCCCGAACAAATCGTCGCCGCCAACAAGGCCAACATCGAAACCGTGCTGACCCTGGCCAACGCCGCCTTCGCCAGCGCCGAGCGCCTGGCTGCCCTGAACCTGAACACCGCCCGCGCCGTGCTGGAAGACTCCGTTGCTTCCGCCAAGGCCCTGCTGGCTGTGAAGGACGTGCAAGAGCTGGTGGCCCTGCAAACCTCCCTGGCCCAGCCCCTGGTGGAAAAGGCCGTGGCCTACTCCCGTAGCGTCTACGAAATCAGCACCCAAACCCAGGAAGAATTCTCCAAGCTGTTCGAAGCTCAAGTGGCCGAAGCCAACAAGAACTTCACCAGCGCCCTGGACAAGGCCGCCAAGTCCGCCCCGGCCGGCTCCGACGTGGCCGTGGCCGCTGTGAAGTCTGCCATCGCCGCCGCCAACTCCGCCTACGACAGCGTGAGCAAGGCTGCCAAGCAAGTAGCCGAAATCGCCGAAGCCAACGTGGCTGCCGCCACCAGCGCCACCGTGAAGGCCGTGACCGCCTCCACCGCTGCCGCCCCGGCTGCCAAGAGCACCAAGAAGGCTGCTGCCTGATCAGACTTCTGAATCAGCATCTGAGGCCTCGGAGTTCTGGCTCTCTTTGAGAGCCCCTCTCTGAGGCCTCTGCCAGATTCAAAAAAACGGGCCCGGGAAATCAATCCCGGGCCCGTTTTTTGGCCTGAAGAAAGCTGCGCACAAACACACAAACAAAAACGCCGCCCAGAAATGAGCGGCGTTTTTGTTGCCCGAGCACGCCCGGGCGCAGATGCAGCGCGATCAGACCGAGAAGGAAGAACCGCAGCCGCAGGTGCTGGTGGCGTTCGGATTGCGAATCACGAACTGGGAGCCTTCCAGGCCTTCGGTGTAGTCGATCTCAGCGCCCACCAGGTACTGGTAGCTCATCGGATCGATCAGCAGCATGACGCCATCTTTGTCGATCACGGTGTCGTCTTCGTTCTGGATCTCGTCGAAGGTAAAGCCGTACTGGAAGCCGGAGCAGCCACCGCCGGTCACGAAAACCCGCAGCTTCAGCTCGGGATTGCCTTCTTCGATGATCAGTTCCTTGACCTTGTTGGCCGCGCTATCGGTAAAGACCAGCACGCTCGGGATTTCGGTCACAGCAGCATTCATCAAACAACTCCTCAAGTAGGTGCGACCGATTATGGGGAGAGCCCCGGGGTCGGTCAAGATCGGATCATAGAATATCCGACCAATTTACTCAAATATAGTTCAGGGCATCACCGGGATCTGGGACAGGCCGGTGGTCTCGGGCAGATCGAACAGGATGTTCATGTTCTGCACCGCCTGACCGGCTGCGCCCTTGACCAGGTTGTCGATGACCGACAGCACCACCACCACATCACCGCCCTGGGGACGATGGACGGCGATCCGGCACATGTTGGCGGAGCGCACCGAGCGGGTGGAAGGATGGGAGCCCTTGGGCATCACATCCACAAAGGCCTCACCGGCAAAGCGTTCTTCAAACAGGGCCTGCAGATCCACGTCCTTCACGTCTTTCTTGAGGCGACCGTAGAGGGTGGCGTGGATGCCACGGATCATCGGGGTCAGGTGGGGCACGAAGGTAAGGCCCACCGGCGCGCCGCCCGCAAAGCGGGACAGGCCCTGACGAATCTCGGGCAGGTGGCGGTGGCCCGCCACGCCGTAGGCCTGGAAGTTGTCGGCAGACTCGGAGAACAGGATGTGGGTTTCAGCCTTGCGCCCGGCACCGGAAACGCCAGACTTGGTATCCGCCACCAGGCTATCCAGCTCGATCACACCGGCCTCCACCAGGGGCAGGAAGCCCAGCTGGACGGCGGTCGGGTAGCAGCCAGGGTTGGCCACCACACGGGCTTGACGGACAGCAGCGCGGTTCACTTCGGGCAGGCCATACACGGCCTCAGCCACCAGCTCGGGGCAGGCATGCTCCATGCCGTACCACTTTTGCCATTCGGCCACATCGCTGATCCGGAAGTCGGCAGCCAGGTCGATCACCTTCACGCCGGCAGCCACCAGCTCGGCGGCCTGCTTCATGGCGATGCCGTTGGGGGTGGCGAAGAAAACCACGTCGCAGTTGCCCAGATCAGCGGACTGGGGATCGACGAACTTCAGGTCCACGCGGCGGCGCAGGCTGGGGAACATGTCTGCCACCGGCAAACCGGCCTCACCACGGGACGTGATGGCCTTCAGTTCCACTTCCGGATGCTGGGCCAGCAAACGGAGCAATTCGACGCCGGTATATCCGGTCCCACCAACCACACCAACCTTGATCATGCCATTCCCCTAGAGGTCAGAAATACAGCGCAACGCTGCAGCCACCGGGCACTCCAGGACTGCAACCCCACGCAAACATGCGGAAAGATACTACGCCAAGATGACAAAAAGCCGCCCAAAGGCGGCTTTTTGCTGAAGCAGCTGCGAATTAACGCTTGGAGAACTGCTTGCGACGACGTGCCTTGCGGAAGCCGACCTTCTTACGTTCGACTTCACGAGCATCGCGAGTAACCAGCCCGGCCTTCTTCAGGGGGGACTTGAGTTCTGCATCGAAGTCGATCAGAGCGCGGGTGATGCCGTGACGCACTGCACCGGCTTGGCCGGATTCGCCACCACCGGTCACATTGACCAGGATGTCGAAGGCTTCGGCAAATTCGGTGAGAACCAGCGGCTGACGCACGATCATGCGGCCGGTTTCACGGGAGAAGTACTGATCAACGGGCTTGCCATTCACGACGATGTTGCCGGAGCCCTTTTTGATAAAGACGCGGGCAACAGCAGACTTGCGGCGGCCGGTGCCGTAGTTGTAAGTCACAGCCATCATCGGCTCCTCTTAGATCGCGAGAACTTTGGGCTGCTGGGCGGCATGCGGGTGCTCAGCACCGGCATAGCACTTCAGCTTCTTCAGCATGGCGTAGCCGAGCGGGCCCTTGGGCAGCATGCCCTTGACGGCCTTTTCCAGCACGCGAGCGGGGAAGCGCTGTTGCAGCTTGGTAAAGTTGGTTTCGTAGATGCCGCCGGGGTAACCGGAGTGGCGATAGTACTTCTTGTCTTGGGCCTTGTTGCCAGTGACGCGCAGCTTTTCAACGTTCACGACGACAATGTAGTCACCGGTGTCGACGTGCGGAGTATAGATAGCCTTATGCTTGCCACGCAGACGGCGGGCAACTTCGGCAGCAAGCCGACCAAGGACCAGATCCGTTGCGTCAACAACGAACCAGTCACGCTTGACCTCATGCGGCTTGGCAGAAAAAGTTTTCATGAAGATTCCTCAGACTTTTCCCGACACCGGGAACGACCATAATTCGGAAAGCCGCAGATTCTATCCGGCGATCCTGGCCGTGTCAAACCCTACGGAAAAAAATCAAAAAAAAGCGCAGATCGGGGGATCTGCGCTAAATCCACACCAAAGGAGGAGGGTGGAGGAGACACTCTTCAGTCGCTCCAAACTACAAAAGCAACTGGACTGAGGTCATTATTATCCAGCCCTCTTCCTGAGGCAAGTTTTTTTTGTGCATCGCCGCACAAAAATTCTAATCTACCCATAAAAAAAACATATTGCTCAAAAACGATACGCAAGCATATGTTTTAAAACAAAAATAAATCACAAAACCCCCGCAAACCTGCGGAAATCCCGTATTGAACCCGGGTTGCAAACCAGCACCCATGCTGCGCCGCAGCAAAATCTGGAAACACCTCCAGAACCAGCCCCGCTACAATCAGCCCCGAAGGCAACCTCAAACCATGCCTCACCGCACAATCTCAGTCGAACCGAAGGAGCAAGGATGGAATGCGTAGTTAAATGGGTGGATGGCATGAGCTTCCTGGCCGAAACCGGCTCGGGCCATACCGTGATGATGGACGGCGCCCCCGAAGCCGGCGGCCGCAACATTGCCCCCCGCCCCATGGAGATGATGCTGGCCGGCGCCGGTGGCTGCACCGCCTTTGACGTGGTGCTGATCCTCAAGCGCAGCCGTCAGGACGTGAGCGGCTGCTCCGTGAGCCTCAAGGCCGACCGAGCCGAGACCGAACCCAAGGTGTTCACCCGCATCGTGTTCCACTATGTAGTAAAGGGGCACAAGCTCAAGCCGGACAGCGTGGAGCGGGCGATCAAGCTGTCGGCCGAAAAATACTGCTCGGCCACCATCATGCTCGGCAAGACCGCCGAAATCGAGCACACCTGGGAAATCATCGAGACCGGCCCCAGCGCACCGGCCGCCGCCTGAGCCCCCTCCCCTGCCCGCCTCAGACCCAGTAGGCGAGGCGGGTCATCACCCGGGAGCTGGCCTTCATGGCGAGCTTCACGGGGGTGGGCAGCTCCACGGCCCCCAGGCGCACTGCCGTTTCGGCATGGGCGATTTCATCGTCCTTCATCTGGGCCACAATCGAGCGGGAACGGGCATCCTGTTCCGGCAGGCTGCCCAGGTGGCTATCCAGGTGGGCCTCAACCTGGCGTTCGGTTTCTGCCAGGAAACCCAGATTCACCCCATCTCCACACTTGGCGGCCAGCACGCCAATGGCCAGGGAACCGCCATACCAGAGGGGGTTGAGCAGGCTCTTGCGCCCGCCCAGCTCGGCAATCCGCTTTTCTGTCCAGGCCAGGTGCTCGGTTTCTTCGTGGGCCGCTTGTACGAGGGCACGCTTGATGCCTTCGTTGTCCGACATCAGCGCCTGCCCCTGATAAAGGGCCTGGGCGCAGATTTCACCGCAGTGGTTGATGCGCATGAGGGCCGCCGCATGGCGCCGCTCTTCCTCGCTCATGTCTGCCTCGGGCAGAGCGTCGCCGGGGGTCGGGCGTACCGTGTGGGCGTTGGCGAAGACCGTACGCAGCGCCTTGTCGAAACCGATAATCAGCTGATCAATCATTGTGTGCTCCTGAACGAGGCCTACAGCCCACCCCGGCGCAGCGCCCGCAGGATCTGCTCCTGGGTCGGCAGGATGGAGCCCGGCGGGCAGAAATATTCCTTGGCCAGCACCGCCGGATAGCGGTTGAAGGTGTTGTCGATAATGCGGGTCCATTCCGACACCCGGGGCGCCACCCAGGTGCCTTGCCGCCCCAGGGCGTAGATCCGGCGTTCGGCAGTTTCGCAGCGGATACCCTCATAACTCACGTTCTCGGCGCCGCCTTCGGTGCGCACCACCATGACGTAGCGGATCACCTCATCCGCGCCCTTGCTGAGGGTTTTGAGGTCGATCAGGAAACGGGCAGAGGATGTGGTGGTGAAACTGAGGGGCTGGAGATCCGCCTCGGCGGGATAGGTCGGAAACACGACCTCCTGCTCCTTCCACTCTTCGACGGGGGCCGCCTCGAACAGGCTGCGCTGCTCGACGGCAAATGCGGCGCTGCTGCACCACAGGGAGACAAGGCCCACAAGGAGCCCGCGCATGGCAGGGGAAGCAATCGACATGGGTGTATCCAGCGGAAACAGGCCCGGGATTCTACCGTGCCCCCGCCGGGTGGGCCACCCGAACCCACCCTGACCCTGCGCTGGATCAAGCCTGGCGGCCTGCCAACGCAGGGCGTGCCACTCAGTGCTCAGCTGGCAATGGCGGCCTCGATCTCGGCAAAGGTACGAGCCACTTCAGCCGTTTGCAGCGGAATCCCCATCTGGCGGGCAATCTGGGAGGCGGAGAAGATACCCCGCACCAGCGGCGCGCCATCCGGCCCCGGCTCCACCACCAAAGCATGCTGACGGCAGCAATGCTTGAGGGTGGCGATCACATGCCCCACCTCAGCGCGCAGCACGTCGGCCAGGGAGACCGCATCCAGATCTTCGGCGGCCACCATGATGTCGCCCACACACAGCTCCTCATGGCGCATCAGACGCTCGCGGGCCACCCGGGTCGGTTTTTCGCCCAGGAGGTCGCTGGCGGTGATGATGCCGACCACATGCCGATCCGCGTCGGTCACGAACAGCATGCGTACGCCGCGCAGAATCATGCTGTGATTGGCCTCGGCTAGGGAAACATCGTAGTGAATGGTGGCCGCCGGGATACGGCGCAGGTCCGTCATGACTTCGACGGCGGGGGAGGATGCCGTGACCTTGGTCACGCTCCAGGCATCGGCAACGCTGCACGCGCCACGCTTGACCCGGAATTGTTTGATGGGCTGATAGTGCAAGCGCTCCATGGGGTCTCCTTCCATATGGCCTGACTTTTTGACATCCGGCGCGGGGCCGGCCCTTGCGTCCTCGGGCTCGCACTGCCACTTCAAAGCCCGGAGACGAATGCGGAAAAATGCGGAAAAAGCAGCAACAGGACTGAGACAACGGAACGGGCCCGGGATTCTTGAACAATTTGTTGAAATTGATCAAAAACCACGGGCCCGTCCGTTGGGGTGATGCAGAAGTGCAGAACTTCAGAACTTCAGCTCAGGGATGGCGGTTTAGGCACATCCAGGGGCATGATGGCCAGCTTGTAGCTCTCGGGCACGTCGAACAGACGATCCCGGAACACAAGCCTGGCCAGCTCGGTGAGGGCAGACTGATACACCCCCCGTTTAAACTCGATCACCGCATCGAGCGGCACCCAGTAGGAACTCCAGCGCCAGGCATCGAATTCCGGGTGATTGCTGGCACGCAGACAGACATCCGAATCACGCCCCACCAGCCGCAGCAGAAACCAGATCTGTTTCTGACCACGATAGGTATTGCGCCATTCGCGCTTGATCCAGTGCTTGGGCACGTCATAGCGCAACCAGCCGCGGGTACGGCCAAGGATGCGCACATGTTCGGGCCGCAGACCGACTTCTTCGTAGAGCTCGCGGTACATGGCCTGTTCCGGCGATTCGCCGTGCTTGATACCCCCTTGCGGGAACTGCCAGGAATGTTCGCGTATCCGCTTGCCCCAGAAAACCTCGTTGCGCGCATTCACCAGAATGATGCCGACGTTAGGGCGATAGCCTTCACGATCGAGCATGGTGCAACCTTTAATTCATGAACTGGCATGAATTCTTCCATATTTCCCGCGCCCGTGAAAGGACAGCACCAGAACGGTGCCCGCTGCCAGCACCGCCCCATCTCCCCCACGCGGGGGGCGTCGGTGCACGTTAAAATGGCAGGCTGTACTTACCAACGGATTTTTCCTCCATGCGCGCCTCCCAGTTCTTCCTCTCCACTCTCAAGGAAGCCCCTTCCGACGCAGAGATCGTCAGCCACAAACTCATGATGCGCGCCGGCCTGATCAAGCGCCTGGCCGGCG
>JAJTBM010000419.1 GCA_021286885.1 Rhodocyclales bacterium | reverse complement strand
CGCCGTGTTCGTGGGCGACAAACTCGCCGCCCGCATCCCCATGAAGCTGGTGCACGGCATCGCCGCCGCCATCTTCGCCCTCCTGGGCGCCGCCACCCTGCTGGGTGCGGGTGAGGGTTTCGGGTTCTGATACCAAGCTGATCCGCTACGGGCTCCCCGGGCTTGCCCTGGCCCGGGGGGCCGTTGATAATCAAAACCTAACAAATATCCGGATCTTGCCGTACGTTAAGGCAGGCCAAGTCCGGCATACCTATAAGAACACTTCCCAGAACACCCCCTGCCCTTTCCCCCCACCGAGTCATGAACCAGAGAGTCATTCCCCTGGCCGATGTGCGCCAGCTCCAGCAGGTTCCGGCCATTCCTGGCACCCTCGCCCCCCCTGTGGGCCTGCTTCAGGACAGCCGGGGGCGGGCCCTGCGGGATCTGCGCATTTCGGTCACGGATCGCTGCAACTTCCGCTGCGTGTATTGCATGCCCAAGGAGGTGTTTGACGAGCACTACCCTTTCCTGGGGCGGGATGCGCTGTTGTCGTTTGAGGAAATCACCCGGCTGGCCCAGGTGTTTGCGGCCCACGGGGTGCGCAAGATCCGGCTGACCGGGGGCGAGCCCCTGCTGCGTCGCCACCTGGATCAGCTGATCCGCCAGCTGGCCGCCCTGCCTGAAATGGAAATCACCCTCACCACCAACGGGGTGCTGCTGGCCAAGCGCGCAGCAGAACTCAAGGCGGCGGGCCTGCACCGGGTGACGGTGAGCCTGGATGCACTGGATGACCAGATCTTCCGGGCCATGAACGATGTGGACGTACCCGTCGCCACCGTGCTGGCGGGCATCGACGCAGCCGCCGCGGCGGGCCTGGGGCCCATCAAGATCAATATGGTGGTGAAGCGGGGCTACAACGATCAGGAAATCCTGCCCATGGTGCGCCACTTCCGGGGCAGCGGACACATCCTGCGCTTCATCGAGTTCATGGACGTGGGCGCCTCCAATGGCTGGAAAATGGACGAAGTGCTGCCCTCCGCCGAGGTGATCCAGCGCATCCACGCCGAGTTCCCCCTGGAGCCCATCGACCCCAACTACCCGGGCGAGGTGGCCGAGCGCTGGCGTTTTGCCGATGGGGGCGGCGAAATCGGGGTGATTTCGTCGGTCACCCAGGCCTTTTGCGGCGGCTGCACCCGGGCCCGACTCTCCACCGAGGGGCGGCTCTACACCTGCCTGTTTGCCCACAGCGGGCACGACCTGCGCAGCCTGCTGCGCACGGGCGCAAGCGATGCGGCCCTGGCGGCGGTGATTGGCGAGATCTGGGGCGCCCGGGGCGACCGCTACTCCGAGATCCGCAGCGAAGCCACCGCGAACCGCCCCAAGATCGAGATGTCTTACATTGGTGGCTGAACAAACCTCTTCTCCCATGGCGCCCCCCATGACGCCTCTGATCCCCCGAGCCGACATCACCGGCCTGGTGCTGGCCGGCGGCCTGGGCCGGCGCATGGGCGGCATCGACAAGGGCCTCGCCCCCCTGGCCGGGCGCCCCCTGGTGGCCCATGTGCTGGAGCGCCTGGAGCCCCAAGTGGGCCCGCTGCTGATCAACGCCAACCGCAGCCCGGAGGCCTACGCAGGCTTTGGTCTGCCGGTGGTCGCCGACCACACCCCCGATTACGCGGGCCCCCTGGCCGGCCTCGAAGCTGGGCTTGCGGCCTGCGCCACCCCCTGGCTGGCCTGGGTGCCCTGCGACGCGCCGGGTTTCCCGGCCGATCTGGTTGCCCGGCTCGCCGCCTGGGTGGTGGCCCACGACCGGCCCATCGCCTTTGCCGGCGCAGGCGACCAGCGGCATCCGGTCTTTGGGCTGATGCGCCGTGATTGTCTCAACAGCCTGAGCGCCTACCTCCAGAGCGGCGGACGACGCATGCAGGGCTGGCTGCTGGATCAGGGCGCCGTGATCTGCCCCTTCGCCCCGGCACCGGACGGCAGCGACCCGTTTGCCAACCTGAACACCCCCGACGACCTGCAGGCCTATCCCCTGGCCTGAGTCTTTGAGTTTTTGAGTTTTTGAATCCCTGAATCTTTGAATGCTTGAATGCCAGGAACCCCGATGACTGACACCCTTGCCGACCAATTTGGCTGCCATACCGACTACGACCCGAGCGCCATGCCGGTGGATCTGGCCCGCAAGCTGCTGCTGGACACCCTGAGCCCCGTGGAAGGCACCGAAACCCTGCCCCTGAGCGATGCCCTGGGGCGCATTCTGGCGGTGGCGCTGCGTTCGCCCCTGAACGTGCCGCCCCACGACAATTCGGCCATGGACGGCTACGGCCTGCGTGGCGCCGATCTTGTGGCCGATGCCCCGGTGCGCCTGCGGGTGGTGGGCGCGGCCTTTGCCGGCCAGCCCTGCGATGTGGTGCTGGGTGCGGGTGAAGCGGTGCGCATCATGACCGGCGCCAAGCTGCCCGCCGGGGTCGACACCGTGGTGATGCAGGAAGTGGTGCAGACCGACGGCGACTGGGTTGTCATCCCCGCCGGCCAGCGCCCCGGCCAGAACGTGCGCAAGGCCGGTGAAGACCTGGCCGAAGGCGGGCTGGCCCTGGCCGCCGGCACCTTGATCCGCCCCGCCGAGCTGGGTCTGCTGGCTTCCATCGGGATTGCCGAAGTGCAGGTACGGCGCCGGCTCAAGGTGGCGATTTTCTCCACGGGGGATGAAGTCACCCCCATCGGCACGCCCCTCAAGGAAGGCGGGATCTACGACAGCAACCGCTACAGCCTGTTCGGCCTGCTCTCCCGGCTGGGCGTTGAGGTGATCGACGGCGGCGTGCTCAAGGATGACCCGGTGGCCCTGGAAGCCGCCTTCCGCGAAGCTGCCCGGATTGCCGATGTGGTACTCACCAGCGGCGGCGTCTCGGTGGGCGCGGCGGATTTCA
>JAJTBM010000013.1 GCA_021286885.1 Rhodocyclales bacterium | reverse complement strand
GCGCTGCTGCCCTGAACTGCGGATGTGTTGGTGGCGGCCTTGTTGGCCTCGGCCTTGGCGGCTTCAGCTTTGCCAACTTCTGCCCGCTGGCTGTCTGACTGACCCTCGGCCTGACGCACGGCGCTGGGTGCGGCACTGGTCTGTGGTGGCACGTAGGCTGACGTGCTGGCGCCGATGGGCTGGATACTCATGCTGCTTCCCCCTCATGCGGCTGGCGCCGTGTCCCTGGGGATCACGGCGCCCACCGGGTTTCATTGGACAATTTGGCTTAGCGGAGCAGGGACAGCACGTTGTTGGGGGCGCTGTTGGCCTGGGCCACCATCGCGGTACCGGCCTGTTGCAGGATCTGGCCGCGGGTCATGTTGGAGGTTTCCTGGGCGAAGTCTGCATCCATGATCCGGCCACGGGAGGACTTGGCGTTTTCCGAGGCCACCTGCAGGGTCTGGACCACCGAGGAGAACCGGTTCTGCACGGCACCCCACGTGGCGCGGGCAGTGTTCAGGTTGTTGATCTGGGTGTCGATGTTGGCAATCGCGGCGGTGGCAGCCGAGGCGGCGCTGATGCTGCCGGTCACGGCGGCGGACACCCCGGACAGGGTCACTGCGCTGCTTTGCACCGTGATGGTGTCCGTGGTGGCAGTACCGGCACCCACCTGGAAATTCACGTTGGAGCTGAGGTTCAGCACGTTCTGACCGTTGAAGGTGGTGCCCCCCACAACCCGCTGGATTTCCGATTGCAGCTGCTGGAATTCCGTATCCATGTTGGCCTGGTCACCGCTGGTGTAGGTACCGTTGGCCGACTGGACCGCCAGTTCGCGCATCCGCTGGAGGTTGTCGGTCACGGCCTGCATCGCGCTTTCTGCGGTCTGGGCCATGGAGATGCCGTCGTTGGCATTGCGGATGGCCACGTCAAAACCCTTGGCCTGGGAGTTCATCTTGTCGGCAATCGCCAGGCCGGCTGCATCATCGGATGCGCCGTTGATCCGCAGGCCCGAAGACAGGCGTTGGACCGACTTGGCCATGATACCGGCCGAGGAAGACAGATTCCGCTGTGCGTTGAGCGACATGGAATTGGTGTTGATCGTGGCAGCCATTTTGCTTCTCCTTCATTCCGTACATGAGCAGTGTTCGACTTTGGTTTGCGTCAGCTTTGTTGTGTGCTGTGCAACCGCCGTTGAATTCATTTACGGAAAGCCCGGAAAAGACTTTAGAAAACGCCCTATAAATCTCTTGACTTTTTTGTTTTTATGTTTTGTTGAAACTCTGGGCGGATTACCGGCTTGCCAGTGGTAGCGGCCTGGGAGGGCCGAGTCTTTAGGGTGCAAAGCACAAAAACCCGGCGCAACAGGCCGGGTTTTTGTGGCTGGGGTAAGCTGCCCTTTCAGGGGCCGTAGGCGGAGAGCCAGTCTGGCAGCAGGTTTTCAAGTAGGTAACGATCCAGCACCCATTGGCGTAGCTGCTGACCCGCGGCGGCCAGGGCCTCGGGTTCGGCCAGCATTTCGCGCAGGGTGGTGATCCAGCGTTGTGGATCGTTGGGGAGTCGGGTCACCGGTGCGTCCTGGTAAGGGTAGATGTCGGTGCACACCACGGGCCAGCCCATGGCCCCGTATTCCAGCAGGCGCAGATGGCTCTTGGCTTCGTTGAAGGCGTGGATTTCCAGGGGCGCGATGGCCAGATCCAGATCCAGCCGGGCGAGGGCTGCCGGATAGGCCCGGAAATTCAGCTCGAAGCCGTGGGCTTCCCGTACGAAGGGTTTGAGCGGGTCCGGGCACATGCCCATGAAAATCCAGTCCACCTCATCGGCCAGGGCTTCCACCACCGGGTAAATCAGTTCCAGGTCGCCCTGGTGCTGTTGGGCGCCGGCCCAGCCCACCCGGGGCTTGCGGCGGGCTTTGCGGGGCGGCTGAACCGGGAGCCAGAGTGCGCTTTCCAGCCCGTTGGGCATCACCCGGATATCGTCGATCATGCCGGCGCACAGCTCGGCCAGGGGCTGGGTGCTCACCACCAGCCGGTCTGCCAGGCCCAGGTTGCGGCGCAGTCGGGCCCGGGCGTCCTTGAAGCCGCTTTTATAAAAGCAGTTCTTCTTGGGCAGGGCGGTGATCAGGTCATCCATGGTCACGATGCGCTTCACCTCAGGGACGAAGCGGGCGTAGGCCGCGAGGGCGTCGCTCTGGGCATCATCCAGGGGTTGATGCAGCACCAGGCTGTCCGGCGCGGCCCGGGCCACTTCCACCGGCGACAAGACGCGTACCGTAAAGGCTCGGGGTGGATCGCAGATGGTGGTCTGGGCCAGGCCCCGCTGGGCCAGGGCGCGCAGGGGGGCGCGCAGCCGGTATTCCCCAGCGCCGCCGGTGAGCGGAACGCCCAGAATGCGGGGCCGGTCGTGGAAGTTCGGATCCCAGTCCATGGGGATCACATGTTCGGGCTTGAAGGGGCTGACCAGGCTCAGGTGGCGGTTATAGGCCGGGTCCCGGGCCAGCCGGGGGAGCCAGCGCTCCACCACCTGATCGTGGGCGCGCTGGGCTTCAAGCAGGTCGGCCAGGGCCACCTCGGTCTTGCGCTGGCGGGCCTTGAGGGAAACGCTGCCGTAATGGACCAGCATCGAGTGGGGGGTCCAGACGATCTTGGCACCCGCCGGGGCCCCTTCGCCGGTAACGCGCAGGCACAGATCCAGCGCGCTTTGGGCGAGGGGGAAATTCACCTCGTCCATCCCGCCCACCCGGGCAAATTCGGTCTGGCGGATCAGCAGGGCCGAGCCGCCAATGGCGCCCACGTTCTGATCGCACAGCCCGCGCCCCATGTAGCCGGGGGCGGCCAGTTCGAGATCATTGTCCCAGGGGCTGCCGGCACTGCCCCGCAGGCCCAGCACCCAGCCGGTCTGCTGCACCTTGCCAGTTTCCGGGTAGCTCAGGCGCGGGCCCACGATCAGCACCTCGGGGCGCTGGGCGTGGCTCATCAGCCGGTCCAGCCATTCGTCCTGAACGATGTGCATGTCGTTGTCCAGGAACATCAGATAGGCGCCTCGGGCCTGGCGGGCGCCGGTGTTGGCGCCCCGGGCGTAGCTGAAGTCTCCCGGGCAGGGGACAATGCGCAGCCGGGCACTCCAGAACGGATCGGCCTGCAGCTCGGCCAGGTAGGCGAGGCTGTCGTGCTCGCTGCTGTCGTTATCCACCAGCACCACTTCCCAGGCCGGGTAGCGGGTGCGTTCGCGCAGGCTGTCCAGCAGGGGGCGCAGGTATTCCTCCCGGTCCCGGGTCTGGATGATGAGGCTGACCAGGGGCGTGGTGGGCCACAGGTGTTCCAGCCGGCGGGTGCCGGCCAGGGGGCTGTCGTGTACCCGCACTTCCAGCCCGCAACGGGCCAGATGGGCTTCCAGGGCGGCCTTTTCGCTGGCCGGGTTGAGGCTGAGGGGGCTGTGACGATGCAGGTGCACGAGCATCTGGTCGATGTGGCCGATGCTCGCCTCGCCCTGCTGTTCCAGCACCCGCAGGCTCAGGTCATAGTTTTCGGCCCAGGGGTATTGGCCCGGGCCATAGCTGCCGGCGGCCACTAGGGCCTGCTTTTCCACCAGCACCAGGCTGCCGAAATAGGCCTGGGCGCGCAGCAGGTCCAGGTTGAAATCGGGCTTGAACAGGGGTTGGCTGTAGCTGCCGTCTGCTTCCAGGGTGTCTTCGTCGGTGTAGATCAGGCGCCAGGCCGGGCGGGCATTGATGTAATCCGCTGCCACCTGCAGGGCCTGGGGTTCCAGGGTCAGGCCGGGCACGATGCGGGCGACCCACTGGCCCGGGGAGGCCTTGGCCATTTCGTCGATGACGTAATCGGTGTGGGTGATGTCGCGAAGGCTCAGCCACTGGAGATTCGGAATCTCATCGGCCACCGGGGGCTTGTCCAGCACCGTCACCACGGTCAGCAGCCACTCGGGGTAGAGCTGGGCAGCCAGGCTGTCCAGGGTGTCGGCCAGCAGGGGCTCCTGGCCGGCGCGCAGTTCGAGGATCAGGTGGATGCCCGGGCGGTGGGTCCAGTGCTGCACCATGCGTTCGGCCAGCACCTCGGCATCCACTTCCTGCAGGCTCTGGCGGGCGCGCCAGGTGGCGTATTCCGGGTCCTGGCTGCTGCTCCGGGGGTGGGCCGGGTCTTCTTCGCCGATGCGGGCGGCTTCTTCCTGGGCCCGGGTCTGGGTCTGTTCGATCAGGCTGTCCAGCCCGCTCCAGAACTTTTCTTCCAGCCGGGCGTAGAGGGCGGGGATGCGCCCCACGCTGGCCCGGGCCTGGGCGAGGGCGGCGGGCTCTTCGGAGAAGGCCACCCCTTGCTCAAAGCCCTGCTCCCGGCCAAAGAAGCTCTCGGCCCGGAACATGGGGCCGGGCAGGATCACCACCGGGCAGCCGCACAGGCGGGCTTCCATCGACAAGGCGGTGTTTTCGAAGCAGTAGAGCCATTCGGAGCGGCGCAGCAGGGCGGCCAGTGCTTCCCGGCTGGCCGGAAAGTCGCTGGTGATCGTGGTGCAGCGGGCGGCCAGTTCGGCGTATTCCTGGGGGCCGCCGGTGTAGCGCCCAAAGTAGATGCAGCATCCCGAGCGTCGGCCCTCGTCCGGGTTGTCCCGGTTATGGAACAGCCGGGTGTCGATGGAGGGCATGTGCAGCACCCCATCCACCCGCTCGCTGTGGGTGGCCAGCTCGGGTTCGTATACGTAAATCAGATCATCGGCGCCGTAGGCCGGGGTTTCGCCCAGCATGCCCGGGCGGTTGAGCAGGTAGCGCACCACCACGCGTCCGTTGAGCGGGTTGCGGCCCACCACTTCCGGGTAAATGGCGATGGGCACCAGGCCGGCTTTCTGGTGGGCGGCGCGGATTTCATCGGTCAGGAGGGGCGTGTCCAGGCCCGGGTGGGTCTGCTGGGTCACGATCCAGGCCTCCTCCCCGCTCAGGCGCAGGGCATGGCAGAGCTGGTGCATGACCCGGATGCCGGCGGAGGTGCGCCGGTAGTCCGGGGCCATCACGTAATAGGGATGGCGGCGGGCGCCGTAGAGCTGACGCAGGAGCGTGCTGGACATGGGGGCCTTCCTTGGTCTTGCAGTCTTGTGCAGAAGAGGGGGTCAGACGGTTTCCAGCACGCTCAGGCCGTGGCTCCAGTACTCGGCTGCCATGCCCAGGTGGGGGCGCCGGTTGAAGGTCAGGTTGTAGCCGTAGGCTTCGTAGTGGTAGCCAATGCCGGGTTTGCCGTTTTCGGCGAGGGCCGAAAGCCACAGCAGGGGCGGGTAACCGTCGGTGCGCAGCAGCAGCTCGGGGCAGGCCACCAGGGCGGCACTGGTGTCATAGCCGCCGGCCAGCACAAAGTTGTCGGGCAGCCGGGCCACCTGTTCGAGGGCGGCGGGTACCGAGTATTCCGAGAGGCAAGGGAAGTACAGGCCCACCACCTCCCGTTCCTGGCTGGCTTCGATCAGGCGTTCGTGGCGGCTGCCTTCAAGCACCCCCAGCAGCCCGGCCAGGGGGCGGGTGTGGTGGCTGGTGAAGCGGTAATCCGGGAAGCGCTGGCCAAAGGCGCTGGCAATGGCCGGCAGGTAGCGCTTGTCCAGCACGGTACCCACGTCATGGTGCTCCAGCCGGGGCAGGATGAAGGGAATCCCGATGCCCCGGGTAATGGCGGCCAGGTGGGGGTCTGCCTGCAGGTTGGCGCGCAGGGCGTCCACCCGGGTGCAGAAATCCTGGGTGCTGATGCCTTGGCCGGCGCCCAGGTGCTGGCGCAGCCGGGCATGCAGGTTGGGCATGTCCAGACGCGGCGGTTGGAGGCGGAAGTAGCGGCGGCTGCGGGCGTGGGCCGGGGCGTTCAGGCCCTTGGGCAGGCAGCGGCCGCTTTCATCGAACAGGGACAGGTCGGGCAGGGTGTCGGCGGTGGCAAACATGGTCTCTGGCTCCCGGGTCGGAAGGTGGGGTGTATGTGGGGGGCTGCGCGAGCGTGCGTGCTCGTGCGTTCACTCGTCCTGGAGACTGTCGTGATCCGAAAAACCCTGGCCCCAGGGCACCGGCAGATGGGTGCGGCCCTGGGTGCGTTCGGTGTGGATCTTGATGAACTGGGGGTCTTCGCCGATCAGGCAGTCGGGCCGGTGGGGGCCGAGCCAGGGATTGCGCATGCCCCGGGCGAGGATTTCCTTGAGGGGCGTCTCGCGCAGGTTGCCGAGCGAAAAATCAATGTAGGGGCAGGGCGTCACCTCGGCGGTGGAGGTGATGGTGATGATGCCCTTCACCGTGATGCAGCCCTTGAAGGAGCCGTAGGAAGGGGTCATGTGGGTGAACACCGGATATTCCTTTTCCAGCTCCCGCACGATGTCGGCGTCTTCCTTCTCGATCACGAACTCCGGGTGTTCGGTGCACGAGCCGGTGGGCTTGGCGTAAGACACATACAGCCCGATGCCCTTGGCCTTGGCGAATTCGCACATCTGGCGGAACTCGTCGGTCTTGGCCCGGCCCTTGACCAACACGGTGGAGAGAATCAGGTTGAGGCCGGCCTCCCGGGCCGCGTCGATGGCGCGCATCACCCGCTTGTAGGAGCCGGGCTTGTTGCGGAAGGCGTCGTGATCGGCTTCCACCATGCTGTCCAGCGAGAGCTGGACTTTTTCAACGCCGATGGATTTCAGGTGCTTGGCCTTGGCCAGATCCAGGAACCAGCCATTGGTGTCGGTGATCACGTAATGGCGATCCGGGTCGATGGCGGCCACCACCTCATCGAAGTCCTTCATCACCAGGGGCTCGCCCCCGGTAATCACGAAGCGGGCGAGGCCCAGTTCGTCGGCTTCGCGGGAAATCCGGCGAATGTCGTCCAGATCAATCTTGCGGCGCTCATCCACGATCTGAAAAACCTTTTTAAGGTGCCGGTCCATGTAGTACTCGGCAGAGCAATGGGTGCAAGTGAAGTTGCACAGATAGCTCTTTTCCAGCCGGATGATGGGGCTGATCTCGCCGCGTTCCTCCATCTCGGTGATGCGCGCCAGCTTGGCGGCGATGTAGGGCTTGCGTTGCGCCAGGTCGTTGCGTTTCGCGGCTTCGCCGGGGTTGAGGCCGGCGTCGGGGGTCAGGGCAATGCTCATGGTGTGCTCTCGCTGGGTTGTCGGGGAATGACAGCAGCCAGCCGGGTAATTGGCTTATCCGGCTTTGAGCACATTGTGAAACCAGGCCCGGGCGGGGCATGGCCGGAAAAGACCGGTCAGCCGGGGCTAATTCGGCCTTTGGGGCGCGGCATGGCGGGCGGTGATGCGGATCGCATCATCCAGCGGGGTGAGTACGTCCAGCCCCAGTTCCGCCCGGGCGCGGCGGATGTCCGGCACGTAGATGTTGCGGGTGGGCAGCCCGTTCGGCTGGCCCAGGATGTGCACCGGCTTGCCGGGCGCCAGCAGTGCGCCCACCCGCCGGGCCAGTTCGCCGATGCTGATCGCTTCATCCGAGCCCACGTTGTAGGCCTGCCCCGGGGCGCCCCGGGTGAGCACGGTCAGCAGCCAGACCATCAGGTCGCCCAGATACAGATAAGAGCGGATCGGGCTGCCGTCGCCCCCCACGGTGATGGCGGGCGCCGTCAGCGCATCGCGAATGAAGTTGCCGATGGCGTAGTGCAGATCCAGGGGCAGATGGGGGCCGACAAAGGAAAAGCAGCGTGCCACCGAATACGAAAACCCGTGGCGGGCCGCGTAGGCCGCGCACAGGAACTCCGCCGCCCGCTTGGCATGGCCAATGGCCACGTCCAGATTGCCGGGGTCGGGGGCGACCGGGTAATCCTCCGGGTAGGCCGTGTGGCCCGCCAGGAGGGGGCCGTAGTAAGCGCCCGAGCCCAGCACCAGCAGGCGCGGGATACCCCGTTCGGCCACGAAATCCAGCACTCGGCGGGTACCGGCATAGGTGGTGTCGAACTTGGTGAGGGCGTCTTCCTGCCGGTGGAAGGTGGCGGCAGCGGCGGTGGCCGCCCCGTGGATCACATGGCTGACTTCTCCTGCCGGGAAGGCAAAGTCGCGCACATCCCCAGCGACGAAGCTGAGCGCCGTATCATCGGCCAGTTCCGGGTGGGCGGCCAGAAAGCGCGCCGGGTCGCGGCTCAGCACCGTGAGCTGGAGCCCCAGCCCATGGGCCTGGCTGGCCCGGCAGAGCAGGGGCAGCAGCCAGTGGCCGAACAGGCCGGTGCCGCCGGTGATGAAGATCCGGGCGCCACGCAGGGCGGCCCAGTCGGCAAACGGGTTCAGTGGGGCGGCAAGCAGGGCGGGAGACATGGCGCAGGTGGCGGCTCAGGACATGCGGGCGCGCAGGGTGTTGCGGGGCCGCAGGGTGGTGTCGGGGGGCAGGTCGCGGATGATCTGGGCCAGCATGCCCAGGGTTTCCGGCGTTTCCAGCCGGAAGTGCTCCCGAAACTTGGGGGAATCGAACACCATGTGCTCCAGCCCGGTGTGCAGACCCTGCAGGAAGGCACGCCGGATGGGTGCCAGTTCGGGGCCCGTGTCGGGGCTCTGGAGCATGTCGACGGCGGTTTTGATCAGCCCGCACTGGGTCAGCAGCCGGCCCGCCTGGTTGAGCTTGACCAGGTAGCGGGTCACGTCGTCGAACAGGTCGTGATCGTCGTAGATGTAGTCGTAGGTGCGGATCGCTTCCTGGATCAGGCGCCGGCTGCCGCTGGACTGGTTGAACTGGCTGCTGGCGTGGATGCGGTAATAGCCCAGGGGCTCATCCACCACATAGGCGGGCCCCAGGGTGGCGAGCCGGGCCCACATGTAGTGATCCACAAACCCGCCCCGCAGCTTGACCGCGTCTTCCGGGTGGAGCCGGGCGATGTGGCGCTGGAAGCCGCCTACCGCATCAAACCATGCCCGCCGGAACACGGTGAAGGACTGGAGGATCCAGTTGGTGAAGCACAGGGCGGGCAGCACGTCATGCACGCCGGTGGGCAGCTCGGGCCGGTACTGGTGGATGCCGGGCAGGGTGGCGCCGTCCACCAGCCGGTAAAACAGGCTGTAGGCGAAGGGGCAGTCCGGATGCTGCATCAGACCCTGTTCCAGCACCTGGCTGAGGAAGTCCGGGTGCAGCATGTCGTCGTCGTGGATCTGGAGCACGTATTCGGCCCCGGTCATCCGGTAGGCCGTGTCGGCGGACAGCATGTGGCCGATGTTCTGGGGGTTGCGGTGGTAGTGGATGCGGGCATCCCGGGCCATCCATTCTTCCACCAGCGCGGGGGTGGCGTCGCTGGAGGCGTTGTCGATCACCAGCACCCGAAAGTCGGTGAAGCGTTGTCGGACGAGGGATTGCAGGCAGTCGCCCAGGTGGGCGATGCCGTTGTAGGTGGTGACCAGAATATCGAGCGCGCTCATGACCAGACTCCGGCAAGGGGGTTGTCGATGTAGGGGCGGTAGATGTGCTGCTGGTGGATCAGGTTGTCCGGGCTGCCCGTGTGCCAGGCCCAGTCCCCCGCCCGGGGGCTGGCTGGATCAAAGGCCCGGCCCGGGTCGGGGGGGCTGGCCAGGCGGCAGGAGTACAGCAGCGAGATGAAATGCCCACGCACGTCCCGGTTCGGGTTGGTAATTTCGTGCAGGGCGATGGGCAGGGGCGCGAACGTGACGCTGCAGCCCAGCTCCAGGTCGGCCACGGCGGCAATGCGCTGGGCGGCGGCTTCCTTGAAGCGGATGATGCCCCCCGGAATGTGCCAGCCTGGCCCGTAGAAGGCATCGTGGCGCCAGGTGAGCAGGCAGCGACCGTGTTCGTCGTGGATCAGCAGATCCACATTGATGAGCGGGGTCAGGCTGCTGACCAGCTGGAACACCGGCTCGGGCAGCCCCGCCTGGGCCGAGCCCACGGCGGCCTGCAGGGTGGCAATGGCGGCCTCCAGGGCGTCCGGGGTGACGGGGCTTGAAGGAGGCGCATTCATGGCTGGGGCTCCGGATCGCAGACCAGGTGCTCGCCACGCAGGGCAGCGGTGCGAAAGCGGCTGCCGTGGCGCGCCCGCAGGGTGCGCAGCACTTCGTCCGAATAGCTGGCGGCGAGCACGATGACCGCATCCACCTCGCCCTCGGCCAGCCGCTCGGGGGGCACGATGGGCAGGTGGGTGGCCGGGGTGTAACGCCCCTGCTTGAAGGGGGCCGAATCCAGCACGTAGCGGATGTGGGGGGCGATACCCATCAGGCTGATGAGGGCCAGGGCCTGGTGGCCGGCGCCCCAGATCGCTACCCGGCCCGGCGCAAAGCTGGCCAGAAAGCGGCGGAATTCGTCGGCCAGGGCGTGCTGGCGCTGGTTGAGGCGGGACAGGTCCAGGGGCTGGCGCTTGCGCACCGTGGCCGAGAGCACGTAATCGTGCCACTCGGGCCGGCAGTCCAGCACCTCGAAACCGCTGCGCTCCAGCAGGCCGGTGAGGGTGGCCTGGGTGAAGTAGTGCAGATGATCCGGGATGAACTCGGCAAACAGCCCGGCCTTCAGGATCATGTCGAAATTGGGCACTTCCACCAGCCCGCTGGCCCCCGGGCTCAGGTGGGCGGCGATGCCGGCCAGGGTTCGGTGCGCGGCGGGGATGTGTTCCAGAAAATTGAGAATCGCAAAGCCGTCGAAGTGGCCCGGGACGCCCGGCCCGGCGAAGCGGGTTTCAGGGCCTTCCATGAAGCCCTGCAAGACCTGCAGGCCCTGGGTCTGGCAGTGGGCCACCGAGGCGGCCCGGTGCTCCAGGCCCCACGCATCCACGCCGGCCTCGCGCAGCAGGGCCAGGTATTCCCCCTGGCCGCAGCCCACTTCCAGCACCGGCTTGCCGGCGAGGTCGTGCCCGGCCACCCAGGCGCCAAACTGCTGGAGGCGGAAGGCGCGCATCTCCGCCGAGAGCCCGGCAGCGCGGATCACGTCCCGGTAATAGGGCACCGGTGGGTTGGTGAGCTGGACCACGCCGCAGGCGCTGCACTGGTGCAGGGCCAGACTCACCCCCCCATCGGCGCTCAGGGTGGCGGCGGTGGGCAGCTCCTGGGCGGCGGCGGGCATGTGGTGCTGGCACAGCAGCGGGTCGGGGAACAGGGGCTGGTCACACAGCCGGCAGGCGAGGCTCATGGGCAGACCTCAGTCAGTCGGAGTCAGGAACGGGGGGCTTCCAGCGATGCGGGCAGGAGCGGCACCAGCATTTCCCGCTGGAGGGTTTCCAGGGGCAGCAGGGGGCTCATGTCTTCGAGCGGCAGGGAAACAATCGAACCGTCGGGCACTTGGGGGCGAGGGTTTCATCGGGAATCAGGCGCACGTCGATCAGGCAGGGGCGGGGCAGGTTTTGCGCTTCGCGCAGTTGCTGGGCCAGATTTCGGCAGTTGCTGATCTGCATGTAGGGCAGCCCGTAGGCGGTGGCGAGGGGGCCCAGTTCGGGCATGTGCAGGCCGGATTGGGGGCCGCTCGCCAGATAGCGCCCGGCAAAGTAGTTGCGCTGGGTGTTGCGGATCGATGCATAGCCCCCGTTGTTCATGATGAACAGGCACACCGGCAGGCGTTGGGCCACCAGGGTGGCGAGTTCCTGCAGATTGAGCTGCAGGCTGCCATCGGACTCCACCGCCAGGGAGGCTTGCTTGTCCTGGCCCAGGCTGGCGCCAATGGCTGCGGGCAGCCCGTAGCCCATGGCCCCGAGCCCGGAAGTGAGGAAGCAGCGCTGCCCTTCCTTGTTCTTGAAGCCCGCATAGAAAAACTCCACCGCCAGCCCCGAACTGCCCGTGCTGATGAGGGTATCCGGCGGGGCCGCCTCCGAGAGGGCCGCCACAAAATGGGCGTGGCCGATGGGGCCTTCGTTGGGGAAGCGCGGGGTTTCGTTGAGCGGATAGCGGGTCTTCCAGCCCCGGCAGCGCACCCGCCAGGCTTCGTGCTGATCCAGGTTCAGGCTGCGGGTGGCCACTTCCAGCCCCCGGATGAAGTCGCCCGCATCCAGGGCCAGGGCGTGGTCGATGGGCATGTCTTGCTGGGCGAGGCGGGCCAGTTCGTGGGGGTCCACATCCACCACCACCTTGCGCGCCTCCCGGGCAAAGCCCTTGGGGTTGTAGGCGGTGATGATGGGGTCCAGCCGGCTGCCAATGGCGATCAGCAGGTCGCAGTTTTGCACCGCAAAATTGGCGGCTCGGGCGGCCACCACGCCGGGGCGGCCCAGGTTGAGGGGGTGTTCCCAGGGGAGCAGATCCAGGGCGTTCCAGGTGGTGACGGCGGGAATCCCGAGGGCGTCCACCAGTTGCCGGAAGTCCTTGGCCGCGCCGGCCAGACGCACCCCGTGGCCCGCCAGAATCAGCGGGCGGCGGGATTTCTGGAGCAGCCCGGCAATGGCGCTCAGGGTGTGGCCGGGCAGAGGGCTGTCCAGCTCGGGGGCGCTCCAGCCGGGGAGCTGTTCGGGTTCGATGGGGGCGGCCTGCACGTCCAGCGGAATATCCAGCCAGACCGGGCCGGGCCGGCCATGGCGCATCCGGTACAGGGCCTGTTCCAGGTGCTGGCGGATGGAGAGGGGGTCGGTGACGGTGACCGCGTATTTGGTGATGCCGCGCACCATGCTGATGATGTCCACCTCCTGCACGCCGGTCTGGCGCAGGGGACGGCCATTGAGCAGATCGGCCCGCTTCACCTGGCCAGAAATCACTAGCAGGGGCACCGAGTCTATCCACGCCCCGGCCACGGGCGTCACCACATTGGTGGCCCCCGGCCCGGTGGTCACCAGCACCACGCCAAAGCCCGGGGGGCCGCTGCGCCCGCAGGCCTCGGCAGCAATGGCGCAGGCCTGTTCGTGGTGGCCGGGCACTGGGGTAAGCTGGGTTTCGCAGGCCAAGGCATCGTTCAGATGCATGGCACCGCCCCCGGGCAGGGTGAAAACGTGGCGCACCCCTTCGGCGGCGAGGCGCTGCATGATCCAGTCGGCAAGGCGCATGGTGGGCAGTCTCCGGGCTTACATCCAGTAGGTGAGCCAGGTCTTGCGCTGGGTGTTCCGCGCAATGGCCGGGTCGGTGTAGTAGGAGTCGTTGGGCTCGTGGGTGGAGGAAATCTCCTCGAACACCGCGCCCACGCTGGTGTAAAAGCGGTGGCGCACGCCCCGGTTCACGGTGATCACGTCGCCGGCGTGGGCCAGGCGTTCTTCGCCATCGAGCCACAGGGTGAGTTCGCCGTGCACCACCACGAAGGTTTCTTCCTTCTTGAGGTGGTATTGCTCGGGGTGGGTCTGGCCCGGCAGCAGCACCAGCAGCTTCTTGCAGTATTCCCGGTTCACCACGGTGAGCATGGTGAGCCCGAAGTCGTCAAAGCGCTCCAGCCCGAAGTGGTGGGAAATCTCCAGCTCCGACTTGCCCGGAATCACCACATGGGCGGCCTTGAGCAGCTTCTTCACATCCAGCACGATGCCCATCACCTGGCTGCGCAGGTGGCTTTCGGCCAGATCCATGTGCAGCACCGGGGTGCCGGCAGGAATGTCCTGGGTGGCGCGGAACTGGCTGTACTTGGACCACGCGTTGGCGGTGAGCTGGCCTTCCACCGGCGGGAAGGCAAACTCGATCATGTCCCGGGTCAGCTGGGTGCCGGCAGGAATGGGGCGGGTGGCAAACACCCCCCGGCGCAGGCTGTGCAGGCTGGCTTCTTCGGCGCGGGAGGGCTGGTAGCGGTCGGCGCTGCCGCAGATGGCCAGGGCGCGGCGCGCACTTTCCAGCCAGGCCCGGATCTGGGCCGGGTTGGCCGAGTAGGCATTGGCCGGATAGCGGGCGGTGGGTAGCACCACATGCTTCTCGAACACCCGGGCGCCCTTGGCCACGGCCAGGGCCACCGCCAGGGTGTTGTCGGGGGATTCGTGGGTGGAGTAGCCGATCCGGCAGTCCGGGTAGCGGGCCTGGAGCAGGGCGATCTGATTCACCTGCAGGCTGGCGTCCGGGGTCGGGTATTCGGCCACGCAGTGCATCAGGGTGAGCTGCTTGTGGCGGTGCAGGAAGAAGCTCACCACGTTGTCGATCTCTTCCAGCGTCGCGCCGGCGGTGGAGGCGATCACCGGCTTGTCGCTCTGGGCGATGCGCTCCAGCAGGGGCCAATCGGTGAAGGAGCAGCTGGCGACCTTGATGCTCTCGATGGCGTGGGCTTCGATCTTGTCCACCGAGGGCTCGTCGAAGGGTGTGCACACGGTTTGAAAGCCGTTGTCGCGCATCTCCCGCACCAGCTCCTGGAAGGAGGCGTCGCTCAGTCGGGTTTCTTCAAAGCGCTTCACGTACTTCACGTCTTCGCGCCCGCGCACCGAGGCGTGGATGAAGGTGTCCAGATCCCGGTACTGGAGCTTGAAGGCGAAGTCGAAATCGGCCTCGAAGCCGGTGCAGGCCTCGCGCAGGGCGCGGATGGTGGCCAGGCCGTGGCCCAGGTCGCCCATGTGGTTGTTGGCCATTTCAAACACCATGAGGGGCTTGGTGCTCATAATTCGACTCCCAGGAAGGTCTTGATGTGATGCACGGCGTAGTCCAGCTGCTCCCGGCTGAGGCCGGGCCACACGCCGATCCAGAAGGTGTCGCGCATGATCTGGTCGGCCACCGGCAGGGTACCGATCACCCGGTAATCCCGCCCGGCCATGGCCGGCTGGCGGATCAGGTTGCCGGCAAACAGCAGCCGGGTGCCGATCTTGTGCTGATCCAGGTACTGGACCAGATCCACCCGGTTCACCCCGGCTTCAGGCTTGAGGGTGATGGGGAAGCCGAACCACGCCGGATCGCTGCCCGGGGTGGCTTCGGGCAGGATCAGAAAGTCGGTGCAATCGGCCAGGGCTGCCTTCAGGTGGTTGAAGTTGCGCTTGCGGGCGGCGATGAAGTCTTCCAGCCGATCCAGCTGGGCCAGCCCGCAGGCGGCCTGCATGTCGGTGATCTTGAGGTTGTAGCCCATATGGCTGTAGGTGTATTTGTGGTCGTAGCCGGCGGGCAGGCGGCCTTGCTGCCAGCCAAAGCGCTTGCCGCAGGTGTTGTCGCAGCCGGTCTTGCACCAGCAGTCCCGCCCCCAGTCGCGGAAGGATTCGGCAATCCGCTTGAGCTCCGGGTTGGCGGTCAGCACCGCGCCCCCTTCGCCCATGGTGATGTGGTGGGCGGGGTAGAAGGACAGGGTGGCCAGATCCCCGAAGCTCCCCACCCGGCGGCCCTTCCAGCGGGAGCCGAGGGCATCGCAGCAGTCTTCGATCAACCACAGCTTGTGGGCCTGGGCAAAGGCGCAAATCGTGTCCAGATCAATGGGGTTGCCCAGGGTGTGGGCCACCATGATGGCCTTGGTGCGGGGGCTGAGGGCCGCTTCCAGCATGGCCACGTCGATGTTGTAGTCGGGCAGCCGGGCATCCACGAACACTGGGATCGCCCCGTTCTGGATGATGGGATACACGGTGGTCGGGAAGCCGGCGGCCACGGTGATGACTTCATCCCCCGGGCGGATCGCCCGTTCGCCCAGCTGGGGTGAGGTCAGGGTGGTGAAGGCCACCAGATTGGCCGAGGAGCCGGAATTCACGGTGAGGGCGTAGGGCACCCCGACAAAGCGGGCGAGGCGCTCCTCAAATGCATCGTTGAAGCGCCCGGTGGTGAGCCAGCCATCCAGGGCGGCTTCGATCATGGCGTTCTTTTCGGGTTCGCCGATCACCTTGCCCGAGGGCGGCACGCTGTCCCGCCCGGCGCGCCAGGGGGTTTCGCTGCTGTCGGGCTGGCGCGGGCGCACCAGGATTTCCACATCCTGGCCGGCCAGTTCGGGCAGGTTCAGTTGGCATTGGCCAGACGCGTCGGGGCGCAGGGCGTAGCGGATCAGACCGGGCATGATGTGTCTCCGTAGAGGGTGGGGGCGGTGGGGGCCAGGCCGGGGGCGTCGCAGTAGGCTTCGATCTCGGCGCGGCTGTACTGGCGCATGTCGGTGCCCTGTTGCCAGGCCCGGAACCAGGCCAGGCTGCGGTCGAGGGCGGTGGCGGTGTCCCAGCGGGGCTGCCAGCCCAGGCGGGTGTGGGCCTTGTGGCAATCCAGGCGCAGGGTGCCAGCTTCATGGATGGGGGCATCGCCCTTGTCCCAGCAGGCATCCGAGCCCCAGGCCCGGGCCAGGTGTTCCACCACCCAGCCCACGCTCCGGGCATCCGCCGGGTCGGGGCCAAAGTTCCAGCCTTCGGCCCAGGGGGCGCCTTCCTGGTGCAGGCGCTGGGCCAGGGCCAGATAGCCGGCCAGGGGTTCGAGCACGTGCTGCCAGGGGCGCACGCCGTCCGGGTTGCGCAGCAGCACCGGGCGGCCGGCGCTGAAGGCGGCGAGCACGTCCGGTACCAGCCGGGCAGGGCTCCAGTCGCCGCCACCGATCACGTTGCCGGCCCGGGCGCTGGCCAGGGGCACGCCCCGTTGCAGCAAAAACGAGCGCCGGTAGGCAGATACCACCAGTTCGGTGCAGCCCTTGCTGGCCGAATAGGGGTCGTAGCCGCCCATGGGTTCATCTTCGTGATAGCCCCGGTCGGCGGCGGTGTATTCGCGGTTTTCGTAGCACTTGTCGCTGCTCACCACCACCACGGCGCCCACGCTGGGGCAGTAGCGCACGGCTTCGAGCAGGTTCACGGTGCCCTGGACATTGGTGGCGAAGGTGCCCACCGGGTCGGCATAGCCTTCCGACACCAGCGCCTGGGCACCCAGGTGCAGCACCACTTCCGGGGCGAAGCTGGTGAGGCAGGCCCGCAGGTGAGCACCATCGCGCAGGTCGCCGATCCGGTTGTGGAGCAGCTCGCTGATGCCCGCCAGGGCAAACAGATTGGGGCTGTTGGGCGGGGCGAGGGCATAGCCCTGCACCTCTGCGCCCATCTGGTGCAGCCACAGGGCGAGCCAGCTGCCCTTGAAGCCGGTGTGACCGGTGAGAAACACCCGCCGCCCGGCCCAGAAGCCCGGATCTACAAGAGGCGTCACCAGGTTTTCCATGGGGCGCTCCCGGTGTTCCAGAGTTCTTCGAGGTAGGACTTGTCCCGCAGGGTGTCCATGGGGCGCCAGAAGCCGTTGTGCTGGAAGGCGGCCAGCTCGTGGCGCTCGATCAGGCGGGCGAGCACGTCGCCTTCCCAGACGCTGTGATCACCTTCGATCAGATCCAGCACGCCGGGGTTGAGCACGAAAAAGCCGCCGTTGATGAAGCCCCCGTCGCCCAGGGGCTTTTCGACAAACGCGCTCACATCGGGCCCGTCCAGCTGGAGGGAGCCGAAGCGCCCCGGGGGCTGGACGGCGGCCACCGTGGCGGGCTTGCCATGGCGCCGGTGGAAGTCGATCTCGGCCCGCACATCGATGTCGGCCAGCCCGTCGCCGTAGGTGAAGCAGAACATCTCTTCGTTCTTCACGTACTGCTTCACCCGGGCCAGGCGGCCGCCGGTCTGGGTCTGGTCGCCGGTATCCACGAGGGTGATGCGCCACGGCTCAGCGTGGTGCTCGTGGATTTCCATCTGATTGTTGCTCATGTCGAAGGTGACGTCCGACATGTGCAGGAAGTAGTTGGCGAAATACTCTTTGATCACGTAGCCCATGTAGCCGCAGCAGATCACGAAGTCATGGATGCCATGACTGGAGTAGATCTTCATGATGTGCCACAGGATGGGACGCCCCCCGATGTTCACCATGGGCTTGGGGCGGGAGACGGTTTCTTCGCTAAGACGGGTGCCCAGGCCACCCGCGAGGATCACGGCCTTCATTGCTGCTCCTTGGAAGGGTTGCAGCAATCTTAGATATCGGCGCCCTTGGGCTTAGGGGAGAACAGGGGGAGGAAAGGGGGGTATTTTGGTGGGGAGACCGCTGCCTCTGGCCCTGGATGGCGGTGTTTTGAGGTGTGTTTTTTAATGACTCGTGGCAGGATGGGTACTGTCTGATCCATTCCACACAATCAATGCGATGAGGGGTAAATAATGAAAAAAGTGCTGATGCTGGCTGCTGTGGCGAGTTTTTTGAATCTGTTGGGGGGCTGCGCGGTATACACCCCGGGTGGCGCCGTGATTGTGGACCCGAACCGAGGTGGCAGCGGGGGCCATCGTGGTGGTGGGGATTTTTGCCCGCCGGGTCAGGCCAAGAAGGGGAATTGCTAAGCCACGTACCCCGAGGGGTACGTGGCGGTGCTGAGCTGAGCTGGGTTAAGTTGAGTTGAGTTGAGTTGAGTGGCTCAGAACGCCTTGCTCAGACTCACGAATACCTTGTTGCGGGCGATGTTGGATGCCGAGTGGCCGTTGTCCAGGCTCAGGAAGCGGTCGTAAGCCTTGGGCTGGCTGGAGGCGGAGTAGAAGGCTCCGGCGCTCCAGCCGTCGGGCAGGGCGCGGGTGAGGCCCAGCTTGTAATAGGTGATGTCCAGCCCGGTAGCGTGGGCAATCACCTGGCGCCCGATCTGGCCGCTCAGGTTCCAGCCTTCGGCCACGTCCTTGCTGGCGTTCAGTTCATAAAAATACGAACCCCGGGTGCTGCCGGTGACGCCGGCCGCCGGGTTGCCGTTGAAGCCACCGGCCACCGGAGAGTTGTTGGTGCTCCAGCCGAAGTATTCGGTGAGGGTGCGGCCAGTCTTGAAGCTCAGCCAGTCGTAGCTGATCGAGACA
>JAJTBM010000418.1 GCA_021286885.1 Rhodocyclales bacterium | reverse complement strand
GGCTTCTGCCGGCGAACTCCAGGTGGCCCTGGACGCAGGCGCCGACCCCCGCGAAATCAGCTTTGCCGGCCCCGGCAAGGGCGCCGACGAACTGCGGCGGGCGGTGGCCGCCGGCATCCTGATCAACATCGAATCCCCGCGCGAGATCACCGAACTGGCCCGCATCACCCAGGAAACCGGCTGGCCCGCCCGGGTGGCGGTGCGCGTCAATCCCGACTTTGAGCTCAAGGGCTCGGGCATGAAGATGGGCGGCGGCCCCAAGCAATTCGGGATCGACGCCGAAGCCGTGCCCGAAGTGCTAGCCGCCATTGGCGCCGCCGGGCTCCAGTTTGAAGGCTTCCACCTGTTTGCCGGCTCCCAGAACCTCACGCCGGAAGCCATCTGCGAAGCCCAGCAAAAATCCTCCGCACTGGCCCTGCGCCTCGCGGCCCACGCCCCGTCCCCGGTGCGCTTCCTCAACCTGGGCGGCGGTTTCGGGATTACTTATTTCCCTGGCGAAACGCCCCTCGATCTGGCCCCCATCGGCGCCAATCTGGCCGCCCTGGCCGAACGGGCCCGCCACGACCTGCCCGAAGCCGAAATCGTCATCGAACTGGGCCGCTACCTGGTGGGCGAAGCCGGCGTGTACGTGAGCCGGGTGGTAGATCGCAAGGTGTCCCGGGGCCAGACCTATCTGGTGGTCGATGGCGGCCTGCACCATCACCTGTCGGCCTCCGGCAACTTTGGCCAGGTGATCCGCAAGAACTACCCGCTGGTGATCGGCAACCGGATGGATCAGCCCGCCAACGAAAGCGCCTCGGTGGTGGGCCCCCTGTGCACGCCCCTGGATCTGCTGGGCGAGCGCATGGAGCTCAGCCACGCCGAACCCGGCGATCTGGTGGTGATCTACCAGTCCGGCGCCTACGGCTTCAGCGCCAGCCCCCAACGCTTCCTGGGCCACCCGGCGCCGGTCGAAGTGCTGGTCTGAACCTGACTTGAGCCCGCGCCCCGCGAACCCGAATTCTTCGTATTTGCCCACCCACGCCATGAACACATCCCCCTCCTACGGCGCCTACACGGTGCCCATCTGCGCCGGCCACCCCCGCTTCAGTGGCGAACTGGCCACCCTTGCCCAGACGCAGGGCCCCGCAGCCGCCTGGGCCGCCGCCTTTGCCCAGCACGGCACCGCCGCCCCGCGCCAGGTCACCGGGGATTACGCCGTGGCCATCTGCGGGCCCGAGGGCGAAACCTTCCTCGCCATCGACCGCTTTGCGATCCGCACCCTGTGCTACCGGCAAGGCCCCCAAGGCCTGGGCTTTGCCGAACGGGCCAACGAACTGGCCGACGGCGACAGCCCGGTTGATCCCCAGGCCATCTTTGATTACCTGTTCTTCCACGCCATCCCCTCGCCCCGCACCATCTTCAAGGGCATCCTGCGCCTGCCCCCGGCCCACTACGCCCACTTCAAGGGCGGCAAGCTGAGCGTGGCCCCCTACTGGGTGCCCACCTTCCAAGAACCCCGCAGCGGCGACTTTGGCGCCCTCAAGGGCGAGTTCATGGGCATCCTCGAAAACGCGGTCAAATCGCGCCTGGAGGGCTACGCCCCCGAGCAGATCGGCTGCTTCCTGAGCGGTGGCACCGACAGCTCCACCGTGGCCGGGATGATCACCCAGGTGTCGGGCCGCCCCGCCGCCAGCTACTCCATCGGCTTCGATGCCCAGGGCTACGACGAGATGGAATACGCCCGCATCGCCGCCCGCCGCTTCGGCACCGATCACCACGAGTACTACGTGACGCCCGCCGACCTGGTGCGCAAGATCCCCGACGTGGCGACCCACTACGACCAGCCCTTCGGCAACTCCTCCGCCCTGCCCGCCTTCTACTGCGCCCGCATGGCCCACGATGACGGCGTGCGCCGGATGCTGGCCGGCGACGGGGGCGACGAACTGTTCGGCGGCAACACCCGTTACGCCAAGCAGCGCGTATTCGGCATCTACGACCACGTTCCGAGCGTGCTGCGCAAGGGCTTCCTGGAGCCCGTGCTGGGCCTGCCCGGCATGGATCGCATCCCCATCGTCAAAAAGGGCGTGAGCTACATCGAACAAGCCCGGGTCCCCATGCCCGAGCGCACCGAGATGTACAACCTGCTGATTCGCCTCGGCGCCGACCAGGTGCTGACCCCCGCCTTCCTGGCCCGGGTGGACCAACGCGCCCCCCACGCCCTGCAAAAAGAAGTCTGGAACGCCGCCCAGGCCTCCACCCAGATCAACCGGATGCTGGCCTTCGACTGGCGCTTCACCCTCGCCGAAAACGATCTGCCCAAGGTGGTCGGCACCACCCGCCTCGCCGAAGTGGACGTGGCCTTCCCCCTGCTGGACGACGCACTGCTCGATTTTTCGTGCACCCTGCCCCCCGAGTTCAAGCTCAAGGGCTTCAAGCTGCGCTGGTTCTTCAAGGAAGCCCTGCGCGGCTTCCTGCCCGACGAGATCATCACCAAGAAGAAGCACGGCTTCGGCCTGCCCTTCGGCGTCTGGGCCTGCAAGGATGCCGCCCTGCGCCAACTCGCCGGCGACACCCTCAACGCCCTCGTGCGCCGCAACATCCTGGACGAAAAGTTCCTGCGCAGCCTCACCACCGAACTCCTCCCCGCCTACCCGGGCTACTACGGAGAACTGGTGTGGATTCTGATGATGCTGGAACAATGGCTGCAAAAATACGCGCCGGATTTCAGGGTTTAAGCACCCGCAAAATCCACGCAGCACCGTACCAAAGGCACCGAAAGGTGCCTTTGGCGCGTCTGGGGTAATGAAGTCAGATCTCCTGCCGCCAACCCACAATGCGTCGGGAGAAGAGATCCAGCACCACGGCCAGATATACCCACCCCGAACGGGTGCGAATGTAGGTGATGTCCGCCACCCAGGCCTGATCCGGCCCCTCC
>JAJTBM010000417.1 GCA_021286885.1 Rhodocyclales bacterium | reverse complement strand
CGAAGGCGGTTTCAAACTGGGCGAGGCCATCACTTTGCAGGCGCCCCCCCAGCACGTCCAGATCCAGGCCCAGGGCGGCCAGGGCGGCCAGCTGGGCGGCGCTGCCTTCGGCATCCTGGCCCAGGGTGTTGCCGGTCACTTGGCCATGATCCAGGAAGGCCACCAGGGTGCCGTCGGGCAGGGTGTTGACGGTTTCGGGCCCGATCAGGGGTTCCACATACATCAGATCGGAGTAGGCCGCGTTCTTGGTGCCGGTGCTCGCCCACAGCATGCTCTGGGGCCGGGCGCCCTGCTGGGCGAGGGGGGCGAAGGCTGCCCCGTGGAACAGCTCCAGGTAGCGCTGGTAGGCGCTGCGGGCCAGGGCCACGCCGCTCTTGCCGCGCAGGGCCAGGGCTTCGGGGGTGCCGATTTCTTCGAGTTGCTTGTCGATCAGGCTGTCCCAGCGGGACAGGAACACGCTCGCCACCGAGCGCACGCTGGCCAGCTCCAGCTTCTGGGCGGCGCGCCGCTCCAGGCCCCGTTCGTAGGCCTTGGCCACCGCGTCCACGTGGGCCAGGGAGAACATCAGGGTCACGTTAACGCTGATGCCTTCGCTGGTCAGGGTTTCCAGGGCTTCAACACCTGCCGGGGTGGCCGGAATCTTGACCAGCAGGTTGGGGCGATCCACGGCGGCCCGCAGGCGGCGGGCGGCCACCACGGTGCCTTCGGCATCGTCGGCCAGGGCGGGGGAGACTTCCAGGCTCACATAGCCCGCATCGCCGGCACTGGCGTCGAACACGCCCCGCATCAGATCACAGGCCCGCTGCACGTCTTCGATGACCAGGCGCTCATAACGCGCCTCGGCATCCAGGCCCAGGCCGTTCATGGCTTCCAGGGCCGGGCGGTAGTCCGGGCCTTCGGCAATGGCCTTGTGGAAGATGGCCGGATTGGTGGTCACGCCGGCCACACCATTTTCGATGTGGCGGGCAAGGTGGCCTTCCTGAATCAGGGCGCGGGAGAGGTTGTCGAGCCAGATCTGCTGACCGGCGGCGCGTGCGGCTTGGATGGGATTCATGGATCAGTCTGGTGGTGGGAGATGACGAAATACTTCACGGATTTTGCGGCAATCCTGAGGCGCTTGGAAGAGCCCGGGCCCCCGGGTCAAGGGCCAGATGGTGGCCATTTGAGAATAAAGTCACCATCTTTGTTCCCCGGGCGGGCAGCGCCTCCGGCAATGGAGGGCAGGCGGCGCAAAAAGTCCGGGTCACCCTGGATGCGCCCCTGCAAGGTGGGTGGGCCCTTCAGCAGGCCTTCGCCCCGGGCATCCAGCCGGATCTCGCCGGTCAGGGTCTGGATTTGGTAGCTGTAGCGCTCGCCGCGCAGCTGCAGGCTGATGGCGTAGTCACCAAAGTTGCGCCCCGGGAAAAGCGCGCTGCGCGCACCGCGCCACAGCAGCCGGGCGTCTCCTTGGCATTGGCCGGTGAGGCTGCAATGGAGGGCCGGAATGTCCAGCCCCAGGTCGCCTTGCCAGCCCGCCCGGGTGACGGGGGTAGGAATCGGGGAGAGCAGCGCCGGAGCCGAGGCGCGAAACTGGAAATGCTCCAGGGCCAGGCCGCCCAGGCCCAGGCTGAATTGCCCCAGGGGCATGCCGCCAGAACTGAGCTGCCAGCCCACGCCCAGGCCGAGCAGGCTGCGGGGCGTGAAATCCCAGCCCAGGGGCAGCCAGGGCAGCAGGCTGCGCCCATCCGGCCCCAGACTTGCCAGCACGCCGTGGCCTTGCCACAGGCTGCCTTCGGTCTGCTGCAAGCGCAGCCCCCCTTCGGTGGCGTGGGCGAGGGCGCTATCCAGCAGGCGGGCGGGGGCCTTGAACACAACAAAGCCCAGGGTGGCCAAAACAAGGCCCAGGCGCTTGAGAGTGCGGGGTTTCATGCAGGATCAGGGCTGGGCGGGGGCGGCGAGGCTCGCATCCACGCTGGCCTGGGCGCCTTCGCGCTGGAGCTTGATGCGCTGGACGCGCAGGCCGTGTTCCTGCTGGAGCCCGGCCAGCCAGCCCATCAATGCATCAAATCCGGCCTGGCCGTGCACCTGGAGGCCGTCGCCGCTGGCCTGGATCTGGAGCGTCAGCCCCTGGGCCTTGGCGGCCTCTTCGGCAGCCTTCTGAAGGGCGGGCAGGGCCAGTACGGCGGGGGGCGGCTGGGTGCGCAGGCGGGCGATTTCGGTGGCGGCTTCCTGGGTCTGTTCCAGCTGGGCCAGCGTGCGGGGCAACTGGCGCTGACGGCGCTGGCCTTCCTGGTGCACCCATTCGAGCAGGCTGGCGAACAGGGCAAGCAACACCACCCCACCGGCCACGCCGATCAGCAGGCGCTCCCGGGGGTTTCGGGCCTGCCAAAACTGGCGGGCCTGGGCCAGCTGGGGCGCGAGGGCGGATTTCAGCGGGGCGAGGGGCGAGAGGGATGGGGTGGATTTCATTGCAGGGACTCCCGGCGCAGAAGCAGATGCAGGGCGGGCCCGTCCTGGCGCAGATCGGCCAGCAGGCCCCGGCTGGCGAGCAGGCCCAGGGCGGCCCGGGCGCGGGCTTCGCTCGTCGGGTTGAGGATCAGATCCAGGCGGCCTTCTTCGTACTGGAGGCCGGCGAGGGCGTCCATGGCATCGGTGCCCAGGGCTTCGGCGGCCTGGGCGAGAAGGGCCAGGGCGTCATCATCCCGCAGCAGGCCGCGTCGGCTGCGTTCTTGGTTGAGTTGCTGGCGCATCTGGGCTGCCGGTGCCACCAGGGGGGCATTCGGGAAGCTGGTTTGATACACCCGGGCCATGCGTGCCTGGGCATCGCTCACCTGATGGCCCAGCCACAGGGTCTGGCCCAGGGTGGCGAGCAGCCACAGGCCGAGCGCGCCCGCCCCCAGCAGGGCCGGAGCCAGCAGCCGGCCCAGCCAGCCGCCGCCCGCC
>JAJTBM010000416.1 GCA_021286885.1 Rhodocyclales bacterium | reverse complement strand
GCAGGATCACCTTTTCGAAGCGCTCGTAGGTTTCCGGATCCTGGATCACGCTCATGAAGGGGGCGAGGCCGGTGCCGGTGGAGAACAGGTAGAGGTTCTTGCCGGGCAGCAGGTCGGAGATCACCAGGGTGCCGGTGGGCTTCTTGCTGATCAGGATGGGGTCGCCCGGTTGCAGATGCTGCAGGCGGGAAGTCAGGGGGCCGTTGGGCACCTTGATGCTGAAGAACTCCAGATGTTCTTCGTAGTTGGGGCTGGCCACGCTGTAGGCGCGCACGAGGGGACGACCTTCCACCTCCAGGCCGATCATCACGAACTGGCCGTTATCAAAACGCAGGCCCACATCCCGGGTGGTCTTGAAGCTGAACAGGGTGTCGTTCCAGTGATGGACGGAGAGAACGGTTTCAGTGTTGAACTTGCTCATGGTGCGGCGCGGAGGAAGGGTGACGATGGCGCCATGTTAATGCCTGCTAAAATTCAGAGTGTGGATAGTTTTGATAAGACTATTCTGTTTTGCAGATACATCCTCGCACCCTCTTGGAGTGATTGGCCTTGAAATACACCTTGCGGCAGCTGGAAATCTTTGTGGCCGTGGCCCGTCAGGGCAGCGTTTCCCGGGCGGCCGAGGTGCTGGCCCTGTCCCAGTCCGCCACCAGTACCGCCCTGGGGGAGCTGGAGCGCCAGTTTGATACCCAGCTGTTCGACCGGATCGGCAAATCCTTGCGTCTCAACGAACTGGGGCAAGTGATCCTGCCCCATGCGGTGCAGCTCATTGAGCACGCCACCGAGATCGAATCCATGCTTGCCCGCCAGACCGATTTTGGCCCCCTGCAGATCGGCGCCACCCTCACGGTGGGCAACTATCTGGCGAATCTGGTGGCGGCGGAGTTCCTGCGCCAGCATCCCAGCGCCCGGGTGGAGCTGAAGGTGCATAACTCGGCCACCATCATTCAGCAGCTCGCCCACTATCAGCTCGATCTGGGGCTGATCGAAGGCAGCTGTCGTCATCCGGAACTGATCGCCGAGCCTTGGTTGGAGGATGAACTGGTGGTGTTTTGTGCCCCCGGCCATCCCCTGGCCCGGCAGGGGCAGGTGTGCGTGGAAGAACTGGTACAACAGGACTGGATTCTGCGGGAGAGTGGTTCTGGCACCCGGGAAACCCTGGATCAGGCCCTGCGCCACTTTTGCGGCAGCCTGCGGGTGCGCCTGGAGCTGGAGCACACGGAGGCTATCAAGCGGGCGGTGGAATGTGGGATGGGGATCAGCTGTATCTCGCGCCTGGCCCTGCGGGAGGCGTTCCGGCGCGGCAGCCTGGTGCCGGTCGAAACGCCGGAGCTGGATCTGCGCCGGCAGTTCCAGTTTGTCACCCATCGCCACAAGTACGTCACCGCCGGAATGCGGGAGTTCATCGCCCTGTGCCGCCAGATGAGCGGCGGCGCCCGTCGCAGCGATGAAATCCCGATGCCCTTCATTCCCTGAGCACTGTCTGGGGTGTGCAGGGCCGCGCCAGCCGGGCGTTTGCGCGTCGCACAATGAGCAGGATGGGCCTAGAATCCCGTCATCGCTTCTTAAGCTTCTTAACGGAATCTTCCCCATGCCCGCCAGCCCGCGCTATACCGTCCAGCCCATCGACCCCGCCGGCCACCTGTTTGCGGTGACGCTCCAGATCAACAGCCCTGATCCGGAGGGGCAGCTGTTCAGCCTGCCGGCCTGGATTCCGGGCAGCTACATGATCCGCGAATTCAGCAAGAACATCGTGAGCCTGGAAGCCCAGGCCCAGGGCGTGCCGGTGCTGCTCTCCAAGCTGGACAAGCACACCTGGCTGCTTCCTGCGGGTACCCGGGGGCCGGTGCTGCTGCGCTATACGGTGTATGCCTGGGATCTGTCGGTGCGCACCGCCCATCTGGATCAGACCCACGGCTTCTTTAACGGGACGAGCCTGTTCCTGCGCGTCCATGGGCAGGAGCACCAGCCCCATCGGGTGGAGATTCTGGCGCCGGTGGGGCTGGATCCCCACGCGGCCCCCTGGCGCGTCGCCACCAGTCTGCCGGAAGCCCTGGGCGAAGCGGGCGCCGCGCCGCGTTTTGGGTTCGGGCTCTACAAGGCCGAAAATTACGATGATCTGGTGGATCACCCGGTGGAGATGGGCCATGTCACCCTGGCCGAGTTCGATGCCTGCGGCGTCCATCACGCGGTGGCCATCACCGGGCGCCATGATTGCGACCTGGCCCGCCTGGTGGCCGATCTCAAGCCCATCTGCGAAGCCCAGATCCGCTTTTTTGGCGAGCCAGCGCCCATGAAGCGCTATGTGTTTCTGGTCATGGCGGTGGGCGATGGTTACGGTGGCTTGGAGCACCGGGCCTCCACCGCGCTCCTGTGCAGCCGGGATGATCTGCCCTACGCCGGCATGCAGGGCGTGGGCGAGGGCTATCGCCAGTTTCTGGGCCTGTGCAGCCACGAGTATTTCCACACCTGGAACGTGAAGCGCATCAAGCCGGCGGCCTTTGCGCCGTATGACCTGAGCCGCGAGAACCACACCCGCCTGCTGTGGGCATTTGAAGGCTTCACCTCGTATTACGACGATCTTTTTCTGGTGCGCACCGGGCGTATCAGCGTGGCCGACTACCTCACCCTGCTGGGCAAGACCATCACCCAGGTGCACAAGGGAACGGGCCGCCTCAAGCAGAGCGTGGCCGAATCCTCGTTTGATGCGTGGACCAAGTATTACCGCCAGGACGAGAACAGCCCCAACGCCATCGTGAGTTATTACACCAAGGGCGCCCTCATCGGTCTGCTGCTGGATCTGCGCCTGCGCCACGCCACTGGCGGCCAGCGCAGCCTGGATGATCTGATGCATCACCTGTGGCAGCGCTACGGCCAGGCGGGCTTGGGGGTGCCAGAAGAAGGCCTCTACATCCTCGCCGCCGAACTGGGG
>JAJTBM010000415.1 GCA_021286885.1 Rhodocyclales bacterium | reverse complement strand
CCGCCTGCTCACCGACCCGGGCGACCTGGCCCTGCTGGAAAACCCCTGCTACTGGGGGGCCAGCCATGTGCTCAACGACCACGGGCTCACCACCAGCACCCTGGATGTGGACCAGAACGGCCTGCCAGTGCCCGAGCCCGGCCAGATCTACCGCCCGCCCCGGCTGGTGTATCTGACGCCCTCCCACCAGTTTCCCCTCGGGCATGTGATGAGCCTGGGCCGGCGCCGGGAGTGGCTGGACTACGCCCTCACCCACGACACCATCCTGCTGGAGGATGACTACGACAGCGAGTTTCGCTACATCGGCGCCCCCATTCCGTCGCTGCAGGGCATGGACAACACGGGGCGGGTGATCTACATGGGCACCTTCAACAAATCCCTCTACCCGGGCATCCGGATGGCCTACCTGGTGGTGCCCCCCCAGCTGGCCGCCCTGTTTGCAGCGGCGGCCTCCGACTTTTACCGGGACGGGGACGTGGGCCAGCAGCGGGTGCTCGCCGACTTCATCAAGGAAGGCCACTACGCCACCCACATCCGCATGACCCGGCGCGAATACGGCCTGCGCCGGGAGGCCCTGCTGGCGGCGCTACGGGAAAGCCTGCTCCCCGAACTGGTGGACGGGCGGCTCAAGATTTCCGGCGGCGCCATGGGCCTGCACCTGGCCCTGTGCATGGCCCGGGAGGCCGACGACTGCGCCATGGCCCAGGCCACCGCCCGCCTGGGGGTATCGGTGATGCCCCTCTCGGTGTATTGCGTGGGCGGCACCCTGCACCGGGGGCTGATCCTGTCTTACGCAGCAGTGCCCTGCGACCAGATTCCCCTCCTGATCCGCCAGATTGCCCCCACCATCCGCCAGCACCTGGCCCACATCCCCGCCCCCAGCCGGGTGCGCTACCCCTACGGCACCGGCTGAGGCGGGTTCGCCCCCTCCCGCAGCATCTCCACAAACGCCCGCAGGCCCGCCGGGGGATGCCGGCGGCTGGGGTAATACAGCTGGAAACCCGGTGACATGGGGCTCCAATCGGGCAGCACCGGCAGCAACAGCCCCTGGGCAATGGCCGGGGCGGCGTATTGGGCATAGGTGTAGGCAAAGCCCAAACCCGCGCAGGCGGCCTGGATGATGAGGGGCATGTCATCCAGCGCCAAGGGGCCGTCCACATCCAGGGCCAGGGTTTCGGCGCCCCGGTTGAACTCCCAGCGATAGTAGGCCCCGCTCGGAAAGCGCACCCGGATGCACGGCAGGCCCAGCAGATCCCGGGGGTGAGTCGGCGTGCCCCAGCGGGCCACCAGCGCCGGGCTCGCCACCACCTGAAACTGCTGCTCAGGCCCCAGGGGCACGGCCACCATGTCTTGCTGCAGGGTTTCGCTGAAGCGCACCCCCGCATCAAAACCCGCTTTGACGATGTCCACAAAACCATCGTCGCACACCAGCTCCACCCGCATGCCCGGGTGGCGTTGCAGAAAGCGGTTGACCAAGGGGCCCAGCACCAGGGCCGCCGCCGCCCGGGGGGCGTTGATGCGCAGGGTGCCCACGGGTGAATCCCGGAAGGTATTCACCTCATCCAGCGCCCCTGCAATCTCCCCCAGGGCGGGCAGCAGACGGTCCAGCAAGCGAGCGCCGGCCTCGGTGGGGGTCACGCTGCGGGTGGTGCGATGCAAAAGGCGCAGCCCCAAACGCTCCTCCAGCTGGCGCAAAGTGTGGCTGAGGGCCGAGGGCGACACCTCCAGATCCCTGGCCGCCTGGCGAAAGCTGCGCAGGCGGGCCACGGTGGCAAAGGCGGTCAGATCATCCAGGGGTATGCGTTCCATGGGCAGGGCGGGTGCAAAAAATAAGGAATAAGGAAGACGGCGGAATAATTGTTGAGAAAATCTCAACAACCCATCCAATTAAATGCAGATTGTTGCACAGTGGCCCGGGGCTTAGGCTTGTCTGCATTCCTCATGCAGCATCCACCTGGAGCCCTTTCATGCAAGACCTGCACACCCTTCCGATTTTTCCTGATCTGCGCGGCAAGACCATCCTGATTACCGGCGCATCCTCCGGCATGGGAGCCGCCACCGCCCGGGCCCTCGCCCACCAGGGCGCCCGGGTGGGCCTGGCCGCCCGCCGCCGGGATGCGCTGGAAAATCTGGCCGCCGAAATCCGGGCCACCGGGGGCGAAGCCCTGGTCATCCCCACCGACATCACCCAGGAAGCCGAGCTGGAAGCCGCCGTGGCCCGCTGCCGCGCCCACTTCGGGCAGCTCGACGGCGCCTTCAACAACGCGGGCACCCTGGGCCGGGGGGCTGCCCTGCATGCGCTGGGCAATCAAGATTACCAGGAGGTCATGGGCACCAATCTGCAGGCCATGTTCTGGGCCCTCAAGCACCAGGTCCCGGCCCTGCTGGCTGCCGGGGGGGGCGCCATCGTGAACAATGGCTCGGTGGTATCCCAGGTGGGCTTTGCGGGGGCCTCCCTCTACACCGCCAGCAAGCACGGGGTGATGGGCCTCACCCGGGCTGCCGCGCTGGAATACTACCCCCAGGGCATCCGGATCAATGCGGTGCTGCCCGGCCCCATCGACACCCCCATGGCGGTAGGCGGCTTTGGCGGGCACGAACAACTGGAAGCGGCCCTCAAGACCCTGCCCCCGGGCCGCCCCGGCCAGCCCGAAGAAGTGGCCGCCGCCGTGCTGTTTTTGCTGTCTCGTAGCGCCAGCTACATCAGCGGCCAGGGCCTGGCGGTGGATGGAGGCTACACTGTTCAATGAACACACTGCACACACCCTCCGTGTCCGCCCTGCCCCAGCGCCCCATTGGCCCCCTGAGCAGTTCAGCCCTCGGGCTGGGCTGCATGGGGATGAGCGAGTTTTACGGCGCGAGCGACGACCACGCCAGCCTTCAGGTGCTGGCCCGAGCCCTGGAACGGGGCATCACCCACTTCGACAGCGCCGACCCC
>JAJTBM010000414.1 GCA_021286885.1 Rhodocyclales bacterium | reverse complement strand
TGGTGATGGTCTGGTTGCCCGAGTTGCCGCCGATGCCGGCGACGATGGGCATCAGCGCGGCGAGGGCGACCAGTTTTTCGATCGAGTCCTCGAAGACGCCGATGACGCGGGAAGCGACAAAGGCCGTCACCAGATTGATGGCCAGCCAGGACCAGCGGTTCTTCACCGAATCCCAGACCGAGGCGAAAATGTCTTCGCCTTCCTTCAGGCCGGCCTGGCTGAGCAGTTCGCTCTCGGTTTCTTCGCGGATGAAGTCCACCACCGCCGCCACCGTCACCCGGCCCACCAGCTTGCGGTGGTAATCCACCACCGGGGCCGAGACCAGGTCGTAGCGCTCGAAGGCCTGGGCGGCGGTTTCGGCTTCGTCGGAGGGTTCCAGGGTCAGGGTGTCGGTGAGCATCACCTCGCTCACTTCCAGATCCGGGTCACTCACCAGCAGCCGGTTGAGGGGCAGCACGCCGCGCAGGTGCTCGTCCCGATCCACCACAAAAAGCTGGTCGGTGTGGTCGGGGAGTTCGTCGAAGCGGCGCAGGTAGCGCAACACCACCTCCAGCGTCACGTCTTCCCGCACGGTGGCCATCTCGAAATCCATCAGGGCGCCCACCGAATCTTCCGGGTAGGACATGGCTGCCCGCAGCTGTTCGCGCTCTTCCGGATCCAGGCCCTGATACACCGCCTCCATCACCTCATGGGGCAGGTCGGGGGCCAGGTCGGCCAGTTCGTCGGCGTCCAGCTGTTCGGCGGCGGCCCGCAGGGAGGCCGGGTCCATGGACTCGATCAGGGATTCCCGCACCGCGTCCGACACTTCCAGCAGGATTTCCCCGTCCCGCTCGGCCTTGACCAGATCCCAGACGAACAGGCGCTCGTCCACCGGCAGGGCTTCGAGGATGTGGGCCACGTCCGCCGAGTGGAGGCTTTCGAGCTTTTCGGTCAGCGCGGTGATGTGCTGGCGGTGGACCAGGTTTTCCACCAGGTCGTGATGGGGCATCTCCTGGCGGTGGACCAGGTTCTCCACCAGCTTGTGGCGGGCGAGCAGGTGCTGAACCTCGCGCAGATGCTGTTCGAGGTCGTCGTGTTGCTGGAGATCGTCGGCTTCGGCCATGGTGGAGGTCCCGTGGACGGCTGAGCGCCGGGGGGCGCGAAAGGGGGCGGATTCTACGTTCTTTGCGCAAATCCCGCGACTACACAGCAGGTTTTACGCGGCAAAAGAGGGTATTTGATAAAAATCAGACGCCTTTTGCCGCGTTTGGCTGGGTTTAAGGCCAGGCGCGGGCCCCGAACATCATCCGTTTGGCGATGAAATGGCGTGGTCCGGGCAGCAGATCCAGGGCCAGCAGCCCCGCACCCCGGGCGTGTTTGAGTAGCGGATTGTTGTTGCTGAACAGCCGTACCAGCCCGTCGGTGAAGCGGATGGTGCCGCTGCGATCCAGTTGGCGGGCCTGGGCGTAGGCCGCCAGGGTGCTGGCTTGCCCCGGATCACCGGGGTTGCGCAGCAGGGTCTGGGCACAGGCCCACACATCGCGCAGGGCCAGGTTGAAGCCCTGGCCGGCCACCGGGTGCAGGGTCTGGGCCGCATTCCCCAGCCACAGGGTGCGCGCCCCCACCGGGTTGGGGCGGTAGCGCAGCAGCAGGGGGAAACGGGCCCGGTCGCTCACTGCGCTAAAGCGCAGGCGCTGGCCGAAGTGGCGTTGCAGGCGGCCCAGGTAGGCGTGGTCGTGGTCGTCCAGCAGCTGATCGGCGTGTTCCGGGCTGGCGGTGTGCACGATGGCGCAGTCCTGGCCATAGGGCAGCACGGCCAGGGGGCCGTCGGGGGTGAAGCGCTCCCAGGCCCGGCCCCCGTGGGGCGTGGTCGGGGTGGCGATGCAGATCACCGCATGTTGCTGGTAATCGTGCTCCACCAGGGGATTGCTTTCGCTGGTCTGCACGGCACCTTCGGCACAGGCGGCGAGGCGGGCGCGCAGGGGCTGGCCATCGTTGAGGTTGATGGTGATCCCGTCTGCATCGGGCTTCAGGTCGTGCACCAGGGTGTAGTTCTGCACGGGGATGCGGGCGGCGAGCAGGGCGGCAGATACCGCGCCGGCGGAGGCCACATAGCCCAGCGCATCCTGGCCGTACTCGGCGGCTTCCAGCAGGCTGCGCCCGAGGCCGCCCTGCTGGGAAATGTGGATGCTGGCGATGGGGGTGGCGGAGATCTTGTCCCACACCCCCAGGCGTTCGAGGGTCAGCCGGGTGCCGTAGGACAGGGCGAGTACTCGGGGGTCCTGGCGGGCGGCGCCCCGGGCGCGGCCATCCAGCAGGGCAATGCGCAGGCCCGAATCCTTGAGGGCGAGGGCCAGGGCCATGCCCACCGGGCCGGCGCCAATAATGGCCAGGTCGTAATCCTGGAGGGTGTCTTGGAAGGCGTCCAGTTCCATGGGAATCAGCTCAGTCTGCCATCAGGGCTTCGATGTCGGCCACGCTCTTGGGCGTGGCGGCGGTGATGATCTCGCTGCCGGTGGGTGTGACCAGGGCGTCATCTTCGATCCGGATGCCGATGTTCCAGAAAGCTTCCGGCACGCCGTCGGCGGGGCGGATGTAGCATCCCGGCTCCACGGTGAGCACATTGCCCACGGCCAGGGGGCGCCAGTCGCCGTTGAGCTTGTATTCGCCCGCGTCGTGCACATCCAGCCCCAGCCAGTGGCCGGTGCGGTGCATGTAGAACTGGCGATAGCTGCCCGATTCGAGCACTCCGTCCAGGCTGCCCTGGAGCAGGCCCAGGTCGATGAAGCCCTGGGCGAGCACCCGGGTGGCGGCCTCGTGGCCGGCGTTCCAGGAGGCGCCCGGGCGGATTTCGGCAATGGCCGCCGCCTGGGCGGCCAGCACCAGTTCGTAGGTGGCCTTCTGGGGGCCGCTGAAGCGGCCATTCACCGGAAAGGTACGGGTGATGTCGGAGGCGTAGCCGTC
>JAJTBM010000413.1 GCA_021286885.1 Rhodocyclales bacterium | reverse complement strand
TCTTCATGTCCTGCATGCCGGCGATGCCGTGCACCACGGTGCAGAAGATCACCGGAGCGATGATCATCTTGACCAGCTTGATAAACCCATCACCCAGGGGCTTCAGGTCCACGCCCATCTTGGGCTCGAAATAACCAAGCAGCACGCCGCAGGCAATGGCGAACAAAACCTGCACGTACAGCACTTTGTAGAACGGCTTTTTCATCGGGGTCATCCTCCGGCGTTTTTGGGTATGGCGCGAACCTTAAGGCCTGCCCAAAAGCGCTGAAATTGTGTGTGACCCCATTGTGGTAAACCGCAAAATATATTGCGGCGCAACAAATGTCTTATACAAGTCTTGCGCTAGGCCAGATCCACCGTAATGCAGTGCACCAAACGAATTTCCTGAGGGCTGATTTCGGCCCGCAACGCCCGCACTTCCACCCCCTGCCGAACCGCCTCCCGCAGGGCGCGACCATAGGCCGGGTCGATTTCATCGGCGGGTCGCACCCGGTCCACATCCTCCCGCTGCACGCAAAACACCAGCACCGCCCGCTGGCCGGCGGCCACCATGGCGGCCATTTCCTCCAGATGGCGCCGGCCCCGTTCGGTGACCGCATCCGGAAACGCCGCCACCCGCCCGGCCACCGCCGCCGTGACGTTTTTGACTTCCAGATAGCAATCCGGCAGCCCCGCCTGCTGGAGCAGAAAATCCACCCGGCTGCCCTGGCCATAGCGCACCTCGGGGCGCACCCGACCATAGGCCGCCAGCTCGGGCAGCAAGCCGGCCTCCAGGGCTTCGCGCACCAGGGCATTGCTGCGCCCGGTATGCACCCCCACCACCACGCCGGGGGCGGTTTCGACCAGTTCCCAGGTCCAGGCCAGTTTGCGTGCCGGATTGCTGGCGGGCGACACCCACACCCGGCTGCCGGGCACCAGGCAGCCTTGCATGGAGCCGGTATTGGGGCAGTGGGCGGTCAGCACGCCGTCGGGGGTTTCCACGTCCACCAAAAAGCGCTGGTAGCGCCGGATCAAACGGCCTTCGAGGAGGGGCGGATCAAAGCGCATCGCCGCCCTGCTCCACTTCGGCGGCCAGGGCGGCCCGGGCCGGGGGATAGCCCTGGGCGGCCGCCTTGCGCAGCCAATCCAGGCTCTGGGCCCGATCCTGGGGCTGGCCCTTGCCGGTGCGATACATCACCGCCAGGGCGTATTGGGCTTCGGCATCGCCTGCCCGGGCGGCTTCGCCAAACAAGCGGGCGGCGGTGGCCAGATCGGCGGGGGTGCCGCGCCCGGCCTCGTGGCACCAGGCCAGCTTGGTGAGGGCGCGCACCTGGCCCGCATCCGCCGCCTGGCGGTACAGGGCCAGGGCCTCGGCATGGCGCCCCTGGCTGGCGAGGCGCTCGGCCTGCTCCAGGGGGCTGGCGGGCGCATCGGGCTGGGCCAGCCGGGCGAGGCGGGCCTGGGCGTCCTGATCCCCCGCCGCAGCGGCAAGGCTCAGGTAATGGTGGGCCTTGCCCGGATCGAGGGGCAGGCTGCCCCCATCGCCGTACATCATCCCGAGCCGGTATTGGGCCTTGAAGCCCCCCGCATCGGCGGCAGCCCGATAGAGGGTTTCGGCCTTGGGCAGATTGCGCGGCTCCCCGAGCCCGTCTTCGGCCAGGATGCCCAGGTTGAACAGGGCATCCGTGTTACCCACCCCGGCCAGCACCTCCCAGACGTGGCGGGCGGCGGCGTAGTGGCCCATCTTGAACTCGGCATAGCCCTTGTAGTTGCCCATGGCCGGATTGCGCAGCCAGTCGGCCTCGCTGCTGTCCTGGGCGTGGGCGGGCGTATTCCAGGGAATGGCCAAGGCAAGGGCCAGGGTGATGCAGGTGGCGCGGATCATGGCAGGCTCCAGGGCTAAAACAGCAACGGGGACAGAAACCAAAACAGAAAAAGCGCCACCCCGAAGGATGGCGCGCCAACATACTGCGTTGGAGGGAAAACAGCTCGACTGGTTCAGGCTCAGGCGCTGGCCAGGGCGGCGGTTTCACGCCGCTCCATCGCCCGCAACAGCACCAGCAGCACAACCCCCAGGGCCATGGCCCCCGCCGCCAGGTAAAGCCCGACCCCGTAGCCCCCGAGCCGGGTGGCGAGCCAGCCGGTGATGGCCGGGGCGAGGATCTGGGCAACCCCGTAGGAGAGGGTCATCTTGCCCATCATCTTGGCGGGCTTGGTGGGGTAGTAGCGCCCGGCCATGGTCAGCACCAGACTCACCATCCCGATGAAGGTGCCGCCAAACAGCAGCGCCCCGGCCACCGCCCCCACCAGTCCGGGCACCAGCACCGGCAGCAGGATGCCCACAATCTGGAGGGCCGCCGCGCCGATCAGGGCGGTGAGTTCGCCGGTACGGCGGGCAATCAGATCCCACACCACGCAGGCCGGTGCGGCACCCACGCCAATCACCAGAAACACCAGGGTGCCCTTGCCGGCCATGCCCGGAATGCGTTCGATGATGGCCACGATGAAGGTCGCACTCACCACATAGCCCACCCCGGCGCAGAAATAAGCGGCCATGAAGAGGCGCAGGAAAGCGTTGCCCGGCGGGTTATCCACCAGCTTCTGGCCGGTCTTGGTGAGGGCTGCCGCATCCGGCGCGGGCAACCAGCGCAGGGCCGGGATCAGCAGCAGGCAGCCCAGGGCGGTGAAGGCGAACCACTGCTCACGCCAGTCCAGCAGGGGCTTCATCAGCGCCACCGCCAGGGCGCAGCTGGCAATCCCCAGCCCGATCCCGGTGAAATGGATGCCCAGCTCGCTGCGGTGGTTGTGGCGAATCAGCCAGTTGAGAATCAGCCCGGTGCCGAGCAGCATCCCGGCGGCGCTGCAGAGCCCGGCCACAAAGCGGGAAATGGCCCAGACCGTGAGGTCGTTGCTGAGCCCCATCAGCGCGGTGCTGGCCACCGCCACCACCATGCCGATCCGGTAGAGCC
>JAJTBM010000412.1 GCA_021286885.1 Rhodocyclales bacterium | reverse complement strand
GCTGAACCTGCACAATGATGGAGGTCACACGCGGCGTGTCCTTGCCAAAAACCAGCTGCTGAGCCTGGGGCAAATGCATGGCGACATAAACATCGTCCAGGCCCTTGATCCCCTTGTTCTCAGCCTTGACCACATCAAGGGAGACCACATTGGGGGCACCATGCACACTGGAGGCCAGCATTTCTATACGACGCCCCGAAGCAGGCGTTTGCGTCTGCTTTTCAGCAGCAGCTAGGCTCGTAATGTCATCCGGTTGTACAGGGCCTTCAGCATGGGCATCCGCCCCCTGCTGCTTGGCACAATCAGGCACATCCAGCTCGGCACATAACTGCAAGGTGCGTGCAACGCCAAAGCCAACCACAGCAGCATCCATACCGGTACCGGTGAGCGCCAACGGGCCAAGCTGCATGGGGTTATCGTAATCGTTCCACTCACGCAGGCGGTTCTGCTCGTCCACCACCACACCGTTTGCCCAGACTGTCCGGGTAACGCCTGCAGCAAAATTTCCGGCAATACCGCCAATTTGCAGGGTTGGCGTGACAACAGTCACCAGGGGTGACAGAACGGGATCCTTTTTGATGACATTGATAATGCGCTGATAATCAGCGATGCCATATTGAGCGGGATTACCACTACCATACAAAAAGTAATCCTTACGCATCACCTGAAGGTGGCCACTCCCCTGCACATAAAACGTCTGAAGGCCAAGCTTGATGTCGCGGCTATAACCGCCGAACAACAGAATGGTCATGACGCCAATTATCACAGCGAGCAAGGTGGTCAGCGAGCGCCGCCGGTTACGCAGCAGATTACGCGCTGCAAGCAAGAGCAGGTTCATACGGTTTCCGTTTCAGAGTTATTAGAACGCTCAATTTTCGCGATGCGCCCATCCTGAATGAGGATCACATCATCAGCCTCAGCAATAACCCGCTGATCATGAGAAGAAAAAACAAATGAAACACCATACTCCCGCTGCATTTTTCGCATGAGCGTGATGATGGCGTCACCGGTCTGGCTATCCAGATTGGCAGTAGGCTCGTCGGCAAGAATGAGTTTCGGCCCCGGCGCCAGGGCGCGGGCAATGGCTACGCGTTGCCGCTGACCACCCGAGAGCTGCCCAGGACGGTTGTGCACCTTGTCCGACAGCCCCACCGCCGCCAGCAGTTCCAGCACTTTGGCACGCCGCTTGTCAGGGGAGACGCCTGCAAGACGCAGGGGGTACTCCACATTCTCGTAAGCCGACAGAACCGGCAACAGGTTGAAATTCTGGAAGATGAATCCGACATGGCGAGCACGGAAATCTGAAAGCTCGTCGTCGTCCACAGAATTGACATCCAAACCAGCCACAGTGACCCGACCAGAATCCGGTCGATCAATAGAGCCAATCAGATTGAGCAGGGTCGTCTTGCCACTACCCGACTGCCCACAAATCACCGTAAAGCAATTTGCTCGAATATCCAGTGTTACATCGTGAAGTGCCGGCACATCCACTGTGTCTAGCCGGTAACTCTTATTTACAGACTGGAGCGTTGCGATCATACGGAATTTTCTGAGGGTGATGACAGGGGACGGTGGCGCCCTGAGGCGCCACCCCTTGCAAATCAAGCGGCCGACACGGCGGGCAGCGCTGCATGTGCAACCCGCTCCAGCTGCTCCGGATCACGCCCGCTGGTTTGCAGAGTGACGTTGAAATTACGCGCAAAGGCGACCTTGTCCGGGAAAGACATGGTCATTGCGTGCCCATAGGAAACCACCGCCTCATTGATCGGGTGTCGGGTTTCCTGGTAAACCAAAAGGGCATCGGCAAGGGCTTTTTCACCACGCAAGGACACGTCCAGACAACGCGCCAGTTCAGCCGCATCTTCAATAGCCAGGTTCATGCCCTGACCAGTGATCGGGTTGATGTTGTGAATCGCATCCCCCATCAAGGCCACGTTGTTCTTGTAATAGGTCTTGATGTTCATGCGCTTGATCGGAATTTGCCGGAACTCTGTACTCTCGACGATCTGATCCAGCGCATCAGCACTTTCGCCGGTCACAAAGCGACGCAGGCGCGCCACCAAGGCCCCACGGCTCTTGTCTGCAAGCAAAGCACTCATTTCTTCTGCGGGGAAGCTGATAACCAAACGAGTGTGACCATCCAGCGGATAGAAATATGCCAGACCATGGGTGGAGTGGACATAAAGGCGATTGCATTCGCGCACGCTGGGCGTGAGCGGAACAGAACAGAAAGACATCGGCGCGGCATAGCTGATCCGCTCCTGCTCCACTTCGATACCAAGAATCTGGCTGCGCACAAAGGAGTTGGCACCATCGGCCCCAACCACCACCGTCGGCAAAACCGTACGCCCATCAGACAAGCGGACTTCGATCACATTGCCCGCCGCATCTTTTTTGTACTCGGAGATGCGCGTCTCGAACAAAATTTGAGCAGAAGACATCTGCTCAACCTTCTTCATCAACAAGCGCCGCAACTTTTCGCAGGGGATAAGGATAAAAAAGCCCAGATCACTGGCCACCGAGTAATCCACCGTGCTCAGCAGTTCACTATCGTGGAAGACCCGAACTTTATCCCGCATCAAGCCACCTTCCCGAAGGATGTCATCAAGCAGCCCAAAGCGGCGCAGGATCTTGATCCCCGAGGGCTTGAGCAGATCTGCGCCGTTTTGCGGACACTCACGCGCCGACTGTTCAACGAGCATCACCCGATGTCCAAAATGCCCCAGGATGTAGGCCAGTGCAATACCGCCAATACCACCACCGTTGATGAGTACGTCAACCCGTTCCACAGTCATTACAATCCCTCCACTTGATTGAACACTCCAGCCGCGGCCGTGCAATCACTGCGGACGGTCACGTCACCCGAAACGCCCTGAGGCACGTAATCAGCAATGCTGAAAAATCTGAACTCAGACGCCAAATCAAATCCGGGGAACCCTTCCGGGTGTA
>JAJTBM010000411.1 GCA_021286885.1 Rhodocyclales bacterium | reverse complement strand
GTTTGGCGAAGCCGTGGTCGGCCAGATCCAACCGCTCGGATCTGGGGAGGAAGTCACCATCTTTTATGTGGATGACTCGGCCGTCGCCCGTAAGAAAATTGCCGAGACCCTGGACAAACTGGGTGTGCGCCACAAGCACGCACTCAACGGGTTTGAAGCCTGGACGCGGCTGGAAGGCATGGCCAACCATGCCCAGCAACGTGGTGTCAGCCTGAGTGAGGAGCTGAACCTGATCCTGGTGGATGCTGAAATGCCGGAGATGGACGGTTATGTCCTGACCCGCAACATCAAATCGGACGCTCGATTTGAAGGCATCCCGGTGGTGATGCATTCATCCCTCTCTTCGGAGGCCAACCGGGCGATGGGCAAGAGTGTTGGTGTCGATTCGTACGTTGCGAAGTTTGATGCCGATGTACTGGCGGAGACCCTGCGCCCGCTGTTGGTGCGGACCCAGCGGGATTGAACGGAGATCAACAAATGTCGGACCCGAAAATGAAATTCCTGGTGGTGGACGACTTCTCCACCATGCGCCGGATTGTGCGCAACCTGCTCAAAGAGCTGGGTTTTACCAATGTGGATGAAGCCGAAGATGGGCAGATTGCGCTGCAAAAGCTCAATACCATGCCCTTCGATTTTGTGGTGACAGACTGGAACATGCCCAATATGGATGGGCTGACCCTGCTCCAGAACATCCGGGCCAATCCCACCCTGAAGCATCTTCCGGTGCTGATGATTACGGCTGAAGCGAAGAAGGAAAACATCATCGCAGCAGCCCAGGCCGGCGCCAGCGGCTACATCGTCAAGCCCTTCACCGCAGCCACCCTCTCGGAAAAGCTGGAAAAGATCTTCGAGAAGACCGGCAAAAAAGCAGCCTGACCCGGGCTTACGCGAAGGAGGCGCGAAATGACAAAGCGGCAAAAATTCGACGAAGCGGGTGACAACCAGGAGCTGCAGGCCCTGTTTGACAGCATGGCGGGTGGTGGTGCCGAGGTGGCCAGTCCGGCAGCTCCGCCCCCACGTCTTGAAGTGGTGAGTCCTACACCCAAAGATGGTGATAGCGATGAGTTGCAAGCCTTGTTCGATAGCGTCGCCAGCGACGCCGAGGATGAGCAAGCCGAAAGCCCCAAACAGGGTGGGGCAGATGAGGCCGGACAGCGGACCGAGTCGGTCTATAACCGGATTGGCACCATGACACGCAAACTTCATGATGCCTTGCGTGAGTTGGGGTATGACCGGGGCTTGCAGGAATCAGCCCATGCGATTCCCGATGCACGCCAGCGGCTGACTTACATTGCAGAAATGACTGAGCAGGCTGCGAGCAAGGTGCTCAACGCCACCGATATCGCCAAGCCGATTCAGGATCAGGTGATGACGGATGCGGCTTCCCTACGCTCCCAGTGGGATCGCCTGTATGCCAAGGATCTGACCCCTGAGGAATTCCGCGATCTGGCCGGACGCACGCGGGACTTTCTGGGCGAGGTGGTGAATGGCAGCCGGGAAACCAGTGATCAGCTCTTGCAGATCATGATGGCCCAGGACTTCCAGGATCTGACCGGGCAGGTCATCAAGAAAGTGGTGGAACTGGCCCATGGGCTGGAGAAGCAACTGCTGGAGGTCCTGATCGATGCCATGCCTGAAGAGCGTAAGGCTGAAGCCCCCGAAGGCCTGATGAATGGGCCCGTGATTAATGCCGTGGGGCGGGATGATGTGGTGACCAATCAAAGCCAGGTGGATGACTTGCTTGAAAGTCTGGGCTTCTGAGCGGTGATCTGCCGTGATCTGTATTGCCGGCGGCCGCGCCGCCAGGAGCATTTGCGATGAGTGATTTTTCCGGAATGGAAGACCTGTTGCAGGATTTCCTCGTGGAAGCGGGGGATCTGCTGTCAGGGGTGGATAACAAGCTGGTGGACCTGGAAAGGGCGCCGGGAGATCTGGGGCTGTTGAATGACATTTTCCGGGGCTTCCACACCATCAAGGGGGGCGCCGGTTTTCTGAACGCCTCCGAGCTGGTGACCCTGTGCCACCTGACCGAAAACCTGTTCGACAAGTTGCGCAACGGGGAGCTTCAGGTCACGCCGGAAAACATGGATGTGATCCTGGCATCCACCGGGGCGGTGCGGGACATGTTCGGCTATCTGGAGCAGGGTGTTCAACCCCACGCGGCAGATCCGGCACTGATTGAAAGCCTGCGCCAGGCCATTGCAGGCACCCTCAGCACAGCGCCTGCACCTGCACCGGCGGTTGCGCCGGCAGCGGCACCGGCGGCCAGCGTAGCCACGGCGGCCGCCCCCGACGGGCAGGGCCTGGATTGGGGCAAGCTGATGCAGGTGGCGATTGCCCCCGCTGAGACGGTGCCGGCCGTGGTGGCTACGTCTGCGCCTGTGGTAGTGGAGGCAGAACCGGCGCCGGTGGCTGCCGCCCCCGCGCCGGCCCCCAAGCGGGCCGATAAACCGCCCGCAGCCGGGCCCCGGCGTGATTCGGAAAAGACCCGGGATAACTCCATCCGGGTGGATACCGCACGCCTGGATCAGGTGCTCAACCTGTCGGGCGAAATCGGCCTCACCAAGAACCGGCTGAATGCCCTGCGCAGCGACATTCTGAACGGTCGCAGCGACACTGAAACCCTGCATGCCCTGGATCTGGCGGTGAGCCAGCTGGATTTGCTGGTGTCCGATTTGCAGAACGCGGTGATGAAGACCCGGATGCAGCCCATTGGCCGCCTGTTCCAGAAGTACCCGCGCATTGCCCGGGATCTGGCGCGCAGCCTGGGCAAGGATGTGGAGCTGGTGCTGGCCGGGGAAGAAACCGAAATCGACAAGACCATGATCGAGGACTTGTCGGATCCCATCATTCACTTGATCCGCAACGCGGTGGATCACGGGGTGGAAGAAACCCAGGAGCGGCTCGCCAACGGCAAGCCCGAAAAGTCCAATGTCCGGCTGGAGGCGCGCCAGGAA
>JAJTBM010000410.1 GCA_021286885.1 Rhodocyclales bacterium | reverse complement strand
TGCAGGATGTGGGGGCGCATGAGCAGCAGGTCACCTGCATCGGCTACGCAGTACACCACGTGGGCGGGGTTGATGTGTGCCATCACGGCGGCGGTGGGGAGTAGGCCCAGGGTGTGGCTGCTGGGGATGAGTTTGAGGCAGCCATTGTCCCGGGTGGCGGGGTCCAGGTGGAGGCGCAGGGTGACCATTTGATTCAGCACTTCCACGGGGGGCTGGACATGCCAGGCGCCGGCCTTCATGGACCAGGGGCCCCAGCCGGGGGCTTCGAAGCGTTGGGATACGGCCACGGTGCGATCTTGGTGCCAGGTGACAAACCAGTTATTGCCGGCGGTCTTGTCAAAATAAATCGCTCGCACCAGCTGGGCCGGGCCGCGTACATGGGCTTGGGCGTGTGGCAGCAGGTGCGCGCTTCGGGCCAGCGCCGCCACGGCGGGCAGGATGTGGTCGATGCGTCGAATGCCGCCACGTCGGGGGGCCAGGGGTAGGGCGGCGAGGGCGGTGCGCAGGGCGGCCAGTTCGTCGGCGGGGAGGGCTTGGGGGATGAGGGCGTAGCCGTCGGGGAGTGTCATGGTTTCAGGTGTCTGGTGTGTTGAGCCCGGCACCCTGGGCGCGGCCCCCGCTCAGCCGTTCCAGCACCCCGCACACCCCCCAATACACCACCGCAATGAAAATCCACGCTTCCAGGTAGTGGGGGCGCCACAGGGGGTCGCCGGAGAGGGCGAGGCCGAGGCTGCCGGTGAGTTCGTAGAGGCTGACCACGGTGACCAGGGAGGTGTCTTTGAACAGGGCCATGGCGTTGTTGGCCAGGGAAGGGGCGACGGCGCGGAAGACCTGGGGCAGCACGATGTAGCCTTCGATCTGGAGCGGGCCCATGCCCAGGGCGGCGGCGGATTGGCGCTGGTGGGCAGAAAAGGCCTGGAGCCCGCCGCGCAGGATTTCGCTCAGGTAGGCGGCGGCGAACACGATGATGGCCACTTGCACCCGTAGCAGCACGCCCGGTGCGGCGCCTTCCTTGAAGAACAGGGGCAGCAGGAAGGAGGCGGCAAACAGCACCGCCACCAGGGGCAGGCTGCGGGCCAGATCCACCGCCAGGCGCAGCAGCCCGGCGAGGGCGGGCGGGGCGTGGCGCCGGCCATAGGCGATCAGCAGGGCCAGGGGCAGGGCGCCGGCCAGCCCGCCCGCCGTGAGCAGCAGGCTGAGGGGTAAGCCGCCCCAGGCCTCGGCGGGCACCGGAGAAAGTCCGCCAAACCCGCCCCCGAGCAGCAGCGCAGCCAGTAGAGGGGCGGGGAGCAGGGCGGCGAGCAGGGCCAGTCCCCGCAGCCTGCCCGCCGCCCCCAGCAACCAGGGGCCGAGGATCAGGGCGCTGGCCAGTACGGCGCGCCAGCGTTCTTCGGCGGGGTAGCGGCCCAACAGGATGAAGGGGGCTTTCTCGCGCACCACGCCCCAGCAGGCGCCGCCCGCCGCGCCGCATTGGGCCGGATCGGTGGACAGGCTTGCATCCAGCACCGCCCAGTGCAGCAGGGGCGCGCCCAGGACGAGGGCGAGGGCCAGCAGCGCCAGGCTGAAAACCGTGGCCAGGGGCGAAGCAAAGCAGGGTTTCAGCAGCAGACCTAAAGATTTCATGGGGTAGCCTCCGCGCCCTGGCGCCGGGCGAGGCGCGCTTCCAGATAATGGCCCAGGCCCGCGCCCAGCAGCGAAAGCACCAGATAAACGCCCATCACGATGCTCAGGCATTCCAGCGCGCGGCCCGTTTGGTTGAGGCTGGTGCCGGCCACCGACACCAGTTCCGGGTAGCCGATGGCCACCCCGAGGGAGGCGTTTTTAAGCAGGTTGAGCAGATGGCTGGTGGTGGGGGGCAGGGCGGCGCGCCAGGCCTGGGGCAGCAGGATGTGGCGGAACACCTGGCCCGGGCCCATCCCCAGGGCCAGCCCGGCCAGCCGCTGGCCCGGCGGGAGGGCGAGCACCGCGCCGCGCAGGGTTTCGGCCAGATAGGCGGCGGTGTAGCTGGCCAGACCCAGCAGCAGGCTCAGGTATTCCGGGCTGAGCTGGGCGCCGCCGCTGATCCCGAAGCCTTCCGGGGTGGGGATGTCCCAGCCGGCGGGGCTCCACCAGGGCAGGGCCAGCCCGGATTTGCTGAGCCACACCCCGGGCAGCGGGGCGAGGGGCGCGTCGGCGGCGGGCAGCAGTTCGGTGAGTACAAAGTACCAGGCCATGAGCTGGAGCAGCAGGGGCAGGCGGCGTATCAGCTGCACCGGCAGGGCGGCGGCGCGCTTGAGGAGCGGGTGGCTGCTCAGGCGCCCGAAACCGAGAGCGATGCCCAGCCCTAGGGCCAGCAGCCCCGCCGGCAGGGCCACCTTGAGGGTATTGCCCAGCCCGGCCCCAAAGGCCCGCAGGCCGCTGTCGCCGGGTTCGAAGGGGATGGGGGATTCGGCCAGGGCGAAGCCGGCGGGCGCCGACAAAAAGTCGTAGCCGCTGCGGATGCCTCGCTCGGCCAGATGGCGGGCGGTGCTGTCGGCCAGCAGCCAGACCAGGGCCAGCAGCCCCAGCAGGGTGCCGGCCTGGATCAGTCGGGCGGGCCAGGGGGAGGGCTGCATCAGCGCAGGGGCGGCGCGTACATGAGGCCGCCCTTGTTCCACAGGGCGTTCAGGCCCCGGGGCAGTTTGAGGGGGGAGTCGGCGCCCAGGTTGCGGGTGAAGATCTCGCCATAGTTGCCGGTGGTTTTGATGACCCGGGCGGCCCAGTCCTTGTCGAGGCCCAGGGGCTTGCCCAGGTCATCGCCGGCGCCCAGAAAGCGCTGGATGGCCGGGTCGGGCGAGGTTTTGAGGCTGTCTACCCGGGCCTGGGTGATGCCCAGTTCTTCGGCTTCGACGAGGGCGTTGAGCACCCAGCGCACCACGCCAAACCAGTCTTCGTCGCCGCGCCGCACCGCCGGGCCCAGGGGTTCCTTGGAGATGATTT
>JAJTBM010000409.1 GCA_021286885.1 Rhodocyclales bacterium | reverse complement strand
CGCATCCCGGGCAGCTGCTGCCAGCTCCGTCGAAGCCAAGTCTGCCGGTGTGGTTCGCTTCACCCAGAACATGCGCTACGTGGCGAACGCGAAGGGCGAGAAGATCGTCATCTCCCGTTCTGCCGAAGTGGTCGTGGCCGATGATATGGGCCGCGAGCGCGAACGTCACAAGATCCCCTACGGCGCCACCATGGCCGTGGATGAGGGCCAGACCATCAAGGCTGGTACTCAGCTCGCGACCTGGGATCCCCACACCCGTCCGATCATCACCGAATACTCCGGTATCGTGAAGTTCGAGAACGTGGAGGAGGGCGTTACCGTCGCCAAGCAGATCGACGAAGTCACCGGTCTGTCCACCCTGGTGGTGATCGACTCCAAGCAACGGGGCGGCAAGAGCTCCTCCAAGGGCGTGGTCCGTCCCGTGGTGAAGCTGCTTGATGCCAATGGCGAAGAAGTGCGTGTGGCTGGTTCCGACCATCCGGTCTCCATCGCCTTCCTGACCGGTTCCATCATCTCCGTGAGCGATGGCCAACAGGTGCATGAAGGCGACGTCCTGGCCCGTATTCCCCAGGAATCGGCCAAGACCCGCGACATTACCGGCGGTCTGCCCCGCGTGGCCGAACTGTTCGAAGCCCGTACCCCCAAGGATGCCTCCTTCCTGGCTGAATGCACGGGTACCGTCTCCTTCGGTAAGGACACCAAGGGCAAGCAGCGCCTGATCATCACCGATCTGGAAGGCATTGCCCACGAGTACCTGATCTCCAAGGACAAGCACGTGCTGGTGCACGATGGCCAGGTGGTCAACAAGGGTGAAACCATCGTCGAAGGCGAGCAGGATCCCCATGACATCCTGCGCTTGAAGGGTGTCGAGGAGCTGGCCCGCTACATCACCGACGAGGTCCAGGACGTGTACCGTCTGCAGGGCGTGAAGATCAACGACAAGCACATTGAAGTGATCGTCCGTCAGATGCTGCGCCGCGTCACCATCACCGAACCCGGCGACACCAAGTTCATCAAGAGCGAGCAGGTGGAGCGGGCCGAGGTGCTGGCCGAGAACGACCGCATGACTGCCGAAGGCAAGATCCCCGCGATTTACGATCACATGTTGCTGGGTATCACCAAGGCATCCTTGTCCACCGATTCCTTCATCTCCGCGGCTTCCTTCCAGGAAACCACCCGGGTGCTGACGGAAGCGGCCATCATGGGCAAGCGCGACGAACTGCGTGGCCTCAAGGAAAACGTCATCGTCGGTCGCCTCATTCCCGCCGGTACGGGTCTGGCCTATCACCGGACCCGCAAGGCCCAGGCCGAAGGCGAGGATCTGGCGATGGATCGTCCGATCGTCGAGGAACCCGTTGTGGTGGAAACGCCGGAACAGGCTTCCTGATGAAATTGCCGGCCCCGGAAACAGGGGCCGGAAACAGGGGCCGTGTCAAGCTTCGTTGACACGGCCCTTGCCAAGCCATAGAATCTATGGCCTTTGTCGGCAGAGGCTAATCAGAGCCTTTGTTTTGTATAACAAAATGGCTGGAGCGATCGCTTCGGCGGTGTTTTGGCGGTCTGTCCGCCAGAGGATTTATATGCCTACTATCAACCAGCTCGTGCGCAAGCCGCGCGAGGCAGAAGTAACCAAGAGCAAGGTCCCGGCACTGGAAAAGTGCCCCCAGAAGCGCGGTGTCTGCACCCGCGTCTACACCACCACCCCCAAGAAGCCTAACTCCGCTCTGCGGAAGGTTTGCAAGGTGCGTCTGACCAATGGCTACGAAGTCATTTCCTACATCGGCGGTGAAGGCCACAACCTGCAGGAGCACTCCGTGGTCCTGATCCGTGGCGGCCGGGTGAAGGACTTGCCGGGTGTGCGTTACCACACCGTGCGGGGTTCCCTGGATACCCAGGGGGTCAAGGATCGTAAGCAGTCCCGTTCCAAGTACGGGGCCAAGCGTCCGAAGGCTGCTTAAGTAAGTGGCCGCCTTATGGGCGGCCGCGAGGTTTTGTGCGAACGTTTCGTGCAACCTCAACTGAATTGTGTAAAGAGAGGAAGTTATGCCGCGTCGTCGTGAAGTACCCAAGCGTGAAGTTCTGCCGGATCCCAAGTTCGGGAGCCAGGATGTTTCCAAGTTCATCAATGCCATCATGCAAAGCGGCAAGAAGTCCGTCGCCGAGCGCATCGTCTATGGCGCTTTCGCCCAGATCTCCACCAAGAGCGGTAAGGATCCCCTGGAAGTGTTCACCGCTGCCATCGGCAACGTGAAGCCCCTGGTGGAAGTGAAGTCCCGCCGCGTCGGTGGTGCCAACTACCAGGTGCCCGTCGAAGTGCGCCCCGCCCGTCGTATGGCCCTGGCCATGCGCTGGCTGCGTGAAGCCGCCCGCAAGCGCTCCGAGAAGACCATGGGCCTGCGTCTGGCTGCCGAGATGCTGGAAGCCTCCGAGAACCGTGGTGGCGCCGTCAAGAAGCGCGACGAAGTGCACCGTATGGCCGAGGCCAACAAGGCCTTCTCCCACTTCCGCTTCTAACCCATTCATCGAGGTTATAACGTGGCACGTAAGACACCTATCGAGCGCTACCGCAACATCGGTATTTCCGCTCACATCGACGCCGGCAAGACCACCACGACCGAGCGCATCCTCTACTACACCGGCGTCAATCACAAGATTGGCGAAGTGCATGACGGCGCTGCCACCATGGACTGGATGGAGCAGGAACAGGAGCGGGGTATCACCATCACCTCCGCGGCCACCACCTGCTTCTGGAAGGGTATGGACAGCAGCCTGCCCGAGCACCGCTTCAACATCATCGACACCCCGGGCCACGTGGACTTCACCATCGAAGTCGAGCGCTCCATGCGCGTCCTGGACGGTGCCTGCATGGTCTACTGCGCTGTGGGCGGTGTGCAGCCCCAGTCTGAAACCGTGTGGCGTCAGGCGACCAAGTACAAGGTGCCCCGTCTGGCCTTCGTGA